>JBQCDC010000182.1:0-15813 GCA_051961575.1 Marmoricola sp. | reverse complement strand
ACCTTGCGCTTATCCGAGCGAGACTCGACGACCTCGCAGACGGTCGCGCCGAGCATCACCTGGTCGAGCGGCTGTGGGTCGGCGTAGGACTTCGCATCGCTCATCCGACCGCGCATGTAGGGGTCGAGCGACAGGTAGATCGTGCGAAGCAGGACCTGGCCGTCCTCGAGCTCGGGCAGTTGGACGGTGACGGTCTCGAAGTCGCTCTCCTGGGGTTCTCCGAAGGGGCGCTTGATCAGGCGGATCTGGGTGGACTCGATCATGGTCTCGATACACCGCCTAAGGCGGCGGTTCCTGAGTGCGCGGCCGAAGGCCGCGTGTATCGAAGGGCGCTCGACCAGCGACTCACTGGACCGACGACTCTCGACGGGCGGCCTGCTGCTTGAGCTCCTGGCGGGCCAGCGAGTTCTTGTGGACCTCGTCGGGGCCGTCGGCGAAGCGCAGGGTGCGGATGCCGGCATAGGCGTTGGCGAGCACGAAGTCCTGGGAGATGCCACCGGCGCCATGGGCCTGGATCGCGCGGTCGAGGATCGTCTGGACGACCTTCGGGGTGGCGATCTTGATCGCCTGGATCTCGGTGTGCGCGCCGCGGTTGCCGACCGTGTCCATCAGCCAGGCGGTCTTGAGCACCAGCAGACGCAGCTGCTCGATCTCGATCCGGGAGTCGGCTATCCACTCGCGGATGACGCCTTGTTCAGACAAGGGCTTCCCAAAGGCGATGCGGCCCTCAACACGCTCACACATCGCGGCAATGGCGCGTTCCGCGATTCCAATGGACCGCATGCAGTGGTGGATGCGGCCAGGACCGAGGCGGAGCTGGGCGATCATGAAGCCGTCGCCTTCGTTCATGATCAGGTTCTCGGCAGGCACGCGCACGTCGGTGAAACGCAGCTCGGCGTGGCCGCCGTGCTCGTGGTCGTCGTAGCCGAACACGTGCATGTCGCGCACGACCTCCAGGCCAGGGGTGTCACGCTCGACCAGGATCATCGACTGTTGGCGATGGCGAGCGGCGTTCGGGTCGGTCTTGCCCATCACGATGAAGATCTTGCAGTTCGGGTTCATTGCGCCCGTGATCCACCACTTGCGACCGTTCAGCACGTACTCGTCGCCGTCGCGGACGATGCTCAGCCCGATGTTGGTGGCGTCGGAGGAGGCCACGTCCGGCTCGGTCATTGCGAAGGCCGATCGGATCTCGCCGTTCAGCAGCGGCTTGAGCCAGCGCTCCTGCTGCTCGGGAGTGCCCGCCATTGCGAGCACCTCCATGTTGCCGGTGTCCGGTGCCGCGCAGTTCATGGCAGCCGGCGCGATGTGGGCGCTGCGGCCGCTGATCTCGGCGATGGTCGCGTATTGCAGGTTGGTCAGGCCGGCACCGTGGTCGCCTGGCAGGAAGGCGTTCCAGAGACCGCGACGGCGCGCCTCCTCGCGGATCTCGCCGAGAACAGGAACCGAGTCCCAGGCCCACGGGTTGTCGAGCTCCTCGAGCTGGTGGTGGAACACCTGCTCGTTCGGGTAGATGTGGCTGTCCATGAACTCGAACATGCTGGCGCGCAGCTCTTCGGTCTTGGCGTCGTAACTGAATTCCATGGATCAGAACTCCTTCATGGCCTTGAGGCCAGCTTCAAGCAGCGGGGTGATGCCTTCGCCGATCCGGTCGAAACCCGGACCCACGGTTTGGCCTTGTAGATAACGGAAGTGGATGCCTTCGAGGATCGCGGCGAGCTTGTAGACCGCCAGCCCGATGTAGAAGCCGAAGCCACTGAGGTCACGACCGGTGCCCGCGGCGTAGCGCAGCACGGTGTCGGTCTCGCTCAGGTAGCCGGGCGCCAGCGAGACGTCGGTGACAGCATCGCCGCCGAGAGCCTCGCCCAAACGGTTGTAGACCAGCATCAACGCGAGGTCGGTCAACGGATCGCCGAGGGTGGCCATCTCCCAGTCGAGAACGGCAGTCGGGCGATCGCTGTCGTCGACCAGCACGTTGTCCAGGCGGAAGTCGCCGTGCACGATTCCGGTCGCCGACTCGGCAGGAACCGTCGCGTGCAGCTGCTCATACAGGGAGTCGGCGAGCGGGAGGTCGCGGCTGTAGGACGCGGCGAGCTGCTTCTTCCACCGTTCGACCTGGCGCCCGAGGTAGCCCTCCGGCCTGCCGAAGTCGCTGAGGCCGACGCTCGCGGGATCCACCACGTGCAGCGCGATCATCGTGTCGATGAGTCGCTCCGAGATGGTCCGCGTGCGGTCCTCACCGAGCGCGATCAGCTCTTCCTTGCGGCGGAAGGGCGTGCCGACGCAGCGCTGCATCACGTAGAAGGGCGCCCCGATCACCTCGGTGTCGGTGCACATCGCGTAGGTGACCGGCACCGGCACGTCGGTGCCCTGCAAGGCGCTCATCACGCGGTACTCGCGACCCATGTCATGCGCGGTCGCGAGCACGTGGCCCAAGGGCGGGCGGCGGACGATCCAGTCGTTGGTGCCGTCGGTCACCGCGTAGGTCAGGTTGGACTTGCCGCCGGCGATCAGCTCGCCGCTGAGCGGTCCAGCCTCGATGCCGACCGTCGGCAGCCAGGCGGACAGCTTGTCGAGGTCGAGGCCCTTCAGGTCGCTCATGCCACGTACACCACGCGACCGACCGTGGTGCCATCGCCGAGTCGAGCGACACCCTCGCCCATCTCCGCCAGCGACAGACGCTCGCTGACCAGCGGCTTGATCTGGCCGACATCCGCCATGCGGGTCAGGTCCTCATGACAGGCCAGCACGGCCGGCGGGTCGTAGAGGTTGTACATGCCCCAGTGCAGCCCGACGATCGAGTAGTTCTTGATCAGCGCATGGTTGAGCGCGGCGGTCTGAATGTCGCCACCCGCGAAGCCGATGATGAGGATGCGACCCTCGAATGCGATGCACTTGGTCGAACGCGTGTAGGTCTCGCCGCCGACCGGGTCGTAGATGACGTCCGCGCCGCGACCGCCGGTCTCGGCCTTCACGACCTCGACGAAGTCCTGCTCGTGGCGGTCCACCACCACGTCTGCACCCAGCTGACGAGCGACCTCCGCCTTGGCAGCGCCCCCGACCACGCCGATCACCTTGGCGCCGGCGGCCTTGCCCAACTGGATCGCGGCGCTGCCCACGCCACCCGCAGCGGCGTGCACCAGTAGCGTTTCGCCTTCGCGCACCTGGGTCCGACGGTTCAGCGCGAACCAGCCGGTCTGGTAACCGATGTAGAGCGAGGAGGCCTCGGCGTCGTCGAGCGACGTCGGCGCGTGGAACGTGAGGTTCTGGTCCATGAGCGCCAGTTCGGCGAAGCCGCCATAGGGCAGCACGGACGAGCCGAGCACACGATCGCCGACCTTGAACTTCGGTTTCGTGACGCCGCTTCGCGGCTCCTCAACCTCCGGGCCGAGCGAGACGACCTCGCCACACAGCTCGACGCCCGGGGTGAAGGGCAGGTCCGGCTTCACCTGATAGAGCCCCCGGCACATCAGCACGTCGGGGAAGTTGGCCGGCGATGCCAGCACGCGGACCACCAACTGGCCGGGACCAGCGACGGGATCGGGGACGTCGACGAACTTCATCACGTCGCGCGGTTCGCCGAGTTCGGCGACCTGCCAAGCCTTCACTGCTGGGCTCCTTCAATCGCGGGGTCTAGGTACTGCTGGACCTTGTTCATGCCCTTGAGCCAGCGCTCGGTCTGGGTCGCGCGAGCGGCGTAGTAGTCGGCGACCTCGGGGTGCGGGAGGACGAGGAACTGCTCGGCCTCGATCGCCGCGAACGTCGCGTCGGCGACCTGCTCGGGAGTGAGCACCGCGTCATGGCTGAGCAGCTCCTTGAGCGGACCCGAGTTGTCGTACATGCGCGTCTTCACGCCTTGCGGGCAGATCGCGTGCACGTGCACGCCCTTGTGGCGGTAGGTCGCGTACAGCCACTCGGCGAAGGCGACGGCACCGTGCTTGCTGACGGAGTAGGCCGGGCTGCCGAGCATGGTGAGCAGACCGGCGGCCGAAGCCGTGACGACCAGGCGGCCCTCCCCTCGCTCGACCCAGTCAGGGACGAGGAGGCGAGCCGTACGAACGTGGGCGAGCACATTGACGTTGAGCGCGAGTTCCCAGTCGGCCTCACTGGCATCGAGGCCGACGCCACGCTCGACGCCGGCGTTCGCGAAGAACACGTCGATCTGGCCGAGCTGACTCTTCGCTGCGTCGATCAGTGCCGCGACCCCGGCCTCCGAGGCCGCATCCCCCGCGATCGCCGTGCCACCGATCTCCTCAGCGAGACCTTGGATCGAGTCGAGCGAGAGGTCGTTGACGACGACCCGCGCGCCTTCCGAGACAGCCTTGCGAGCGAGGGCCGCGCCGATGCCGCCACCCGCTCCGGTGACGACAACGCCGAGACCCTGCATCAGACTCCGCCGCCCAGCAGCACGCCGCCGTCGACGATGAGGTGCTGGCCGGTCATCCACGCCGCGTCCTCAGAGAGCAGGAACGCGACGACGCTGCCGATGTCGTCGGGCATGCCCAGACGCTTCAGCGGATACGGTCGCGCGACCTCCTCCTCGCGACCCTCGTAGAGGGCCGTCGCGAACTTGGTCTTCACGACCGCCGGACACACCGCGTTGACGCGGATGTTCGGGCCGAGCTCCCAGGCGAGTTCCTCGGTCAGGTGGATGAGCGCGGCCTTGCTGACGCCGTAGTAGGCGATCATCGGCGCCGGGCGAACGCCCGCGACGCTGGCCACGTTCACGATCGAGCCGCCGTGCTCGCCCATCCATGCCTTGTGCAGCTTCTGCACCCAGGCCAGCGCGGCCAGGACGTTGACCTCGTGGATCTTGCGAGCCGCATCGAGGTCCAGCTCCATGAGCGGGCCGAAGGCCGGGTTGATGCCGGTGTTGTTCACCATCAGGTCGGCACTGCCGAACGCGTCGATGGCTGTGGAGATCACCTCGTCCTGGTGGGCCGGGTCGGCGGCGTTGCCAGCAACGGCAACGGCCACGTCCGGCCCACCAAGCGAAGCCACAGCTTCCTCGAGTGCGTCCAACTTGCGAGCCGTGATCACCACGCGGCCGCCTTCGGCGACGACGCGTTCGGCGATCGCGAGCCCGATCCCCCGGCTTGCGCCGGTGACGATCGCGGTCTTGCCCTCGAGGCGGCGCATCAGGAAAGACGCTCGATGACCATGGCCATACCCTGGCCGCCACCGACGCACATCGACTCGACACCGAACTGCTTGTCGTGCCACTGCAGCGAGTTGATGAGGGTCGAGGTGATGCGGGCACCGGTCATGCCGAACGGGTGACCCACGGCGATGGCGCCACCGTTCACGTTCAGCTTGTCGATCGGGATGTTGAGCGCCTGGGCCGACCCGAGGGCCTGGACCGCGAACGCCTCGTTGATCTCGAAGAGATCGATATCGCTGATGCCCAGACCGGCGTTCTTGAGTGCCGCCGGAATGGCCTCGACGGGTCCCAGGCCCATGATCTCCGGCGACAGACCGGTGACCGCGGTCGACACGATGCGAGCCAGCGGCGTCAGGCCGAGGGCCTTGGCCTTCTCGTCGCTCATGATCACGACCGCAGCAGCGCCGTCGTTGAGCGGGCACGCGTTGCCGGCGGTGACGGTTCCGTCGGGACGGAAGACCGGCTTGAGGCCGTTGAGCGCCTCGAAGGTGGTGCCGGCGCGCGGGCCGTCGTCGGCAGTGACCTGGGTGCCGTCGCCGAGGGTGACCGGCGTGATGTCCTTCGCCCAGAATCCCGAGGCGATCTGCTTCTCAGCCAGGTTCTGCGAGCGCAGGGCGAACTCGTCCTGCTCGTCGCGGCTCATGCCGATGTGCTGCGCCACGTTCTCGGCGGTCTGGCCCATCGCGATGTAGATGTCGGGCAGCTCGCCGACGAGGCGCGGGTCGGTCCATGTCGAGGAGCCCTCGCCCGAGCGCTCCTCGGTGCGGGCAACGGCGTCACCGAAGACCGGGTTGTAGGTCATCGGGCCGTCCGCCATGCCGTTCATGAAACGGCTGACCGTCTCGACGCCGGCGGAGATGAAGGCGTCACCCTCGCCGGCCTTGATGGCGTGGAAGGCCATCCGGGTGGTCTGCAGGCTGCTCGAGCAGTAGCGGTTCACGGTGACACCGGGCAGGTGGTCGAGACCGGCGAGCACCGAGACGACGCGACCCATGTTGTAGCCCGACTCACCTGCCGGCTGGCCACACCCGAGCATGAGGTCGGTGATGTCGCGCGGGTCCAGCTCGGGTACCTTCGCGAGCGCGGCCTGAACCATCTGAACGGCGAGGTCGTCGGGACGCATGTCCTTGAGCGACCCCTTCCCTGCGCGTCCGATCGGCGAACGGGCCGTAGAGACGATCACTGCTTCAGGCATTACATGCTCCTTCTTTTCAACTAAGCGCTTGCTTAGTTACGCTGTGGGCAAGCCTGCCGCGCGAGGCACGGCGAGTCAAGGATGCAGAACCCAAGAATCCGCCGAGTGGGGTGAGATGAACAGCACACCGACACCTGATGTCGCCGCTTGGTCAGACGGTCGGTCCCGACTCTACGAGGCCGCCATCGAGGCATTCGCGAATCGTGGATTCCACGCCACCACGACTCGCGACATCGCCGCGGCGGCAGGCATGAGCCCCGCCGCGCTGTATGCCCACCATCGGACCAAGGAAGAGTTGCTCTACGTCATCGCCGTGCGCGGACACGAGGCCTCGCTCGCCTTGGTGCGCAGCGCGATCGCCTCCCACGACGACCCCGTGGAACAACTGCGCGCGCTCGCCCACTCCTTCGCCGAGTTTCACGCGACCTCACACACCACCGCGCGCGTGCTCAACTACGAGCTGGCAGCGCTGGAGCCGGCTCACCGCGCCGAGGTGGACGAACTCCGCCACCACATCGACCACGAGACGCGCGGCCTGGTTCAGCGCGGGGTTCGCGAGGGCGTCTTCTCGACACCGAACTCCACGATGGCGGCGGCGGCCATCTTGTCCCTGGGCGTCGACCTCGCGCGCTGGTTCACGGAGGGCCACCACTGGACCCCGAGTCAGCTCGCCGACTTCTATGCCGACGTGGCGCTGCGGATCGTGGGCGCCGCTTGAGGTTGGGTGCCTCACGGTGACTTATAGGTCACGCTCAAACACCCAACTTCTTGCGCGACCTGTTTCGAGCCGCGCTCATCCGGGGATTGGGCGATGCGTGACCTACTCCAAACAGGAACCCTGGCGCCGGCTCGCTGAACAGCAGGCCGGCATCGTCACTCGCCCTCAGCTAGCAGCGACCGGCCTCAATCGCTGGGCCATCGCCCACCGCGTTGAAAGGGGGCATTGGCAGCAACTCACCCCGCAGGTTTTCGCGACGACCACGGGCGAGCTGACTCGGCATCAGCGCATGTGGGCTGCAGTCCTTCACGGCGGCGATGGAGCACTACTCAGTGGGCTCTCCGCGGCAGAGGATGCTGGCCTCCAGCGATGGGCCCGCCCAGACATCGAGGTCCTCATCCCACACACGACCTCCGCGCCGAGCCCTCTAGAAGGCGTCGTCTATCGCCGATCGCGCAGAGATCTGAGGGCGATGCGAGAGCGGAGAACCGACCTTCCCCGCTGCCGCCTCGAGCCAGCCGTCCTGATGTTCGCGGCTGCTGAGCGCTCCGAACGGACCGCCGCGGGTGTCCTCGCGGCTTCGGTCCAGCAGCGGCTCACCTCTGCGGATTTGCTGATCGAGTGGCTCGATCGTTTGACGCCCCTTCGACGCTCGCGCACCTTGCGTCGTGTCTTGGACGAGATTGCAGGCGGAGCGCAGTCCCTCGGCGAGATGGACGTCAAACGCATGTGTCTGAGACACCGCATCGAATTGCCGCGGCGTCAGGTGCGACGCCGAGATTCGGGTGGACGGATGCGGTTCACCGACTGCGAGTGGACGCTCGGCGACGGCCGGACACTCGTTCTGGAAGTCGACGGCAGCTTCCACATGGAGGTTGAGCACTGGGAGGACGACCTGGTGCGCCAGCGCCGCCTCACCTCGCCAGATCGCCTCACGGTGCACTGCACCACCCGCGAACTGCGGGACAGTCCAGAGCTAGTCGCGCGGGACCTGCTCAACCTCGGTGTCCCACGCAGGTTGGGTGCCTCAGCGTGACCTATAGGTCACGCTCACACACCCAACCCGCCGAGGGCGCGCCCAAGCGATGGGGCCAGATCACGAAGTAGGCACTGAGCCAGAGGAACTGCAGCGTGATCCCGACGCCGACCACCACCGCCACCAGCCCGATCCGCGCCGGCACCGACTTCACCCGCTCGCTGACGGCGGGAACGGGCCACAGCGGCGTGATCGTGAGCAGCAGGTAGCGGAAGATGCTCGAGGTGGGGCGAGCCGTGCCGAGGATGTAGAGCGGATAGGCCCAGGTCCAGGTCCGCAGCTCCGGCCCCCAAGCCTTCGCCCCGCGCTGAACTGTGAGGGCGATCACCGCGAGGAGGACACCCACGACCACGCTGACCGACATGAGCGACTGGAAGTGCAGCGCCTGCTGGAGCCAGGACGGCCAGCCATGGTCGGCGGTCGAGCCGGCCCAGGCGTTCTGCGTCTTGAAGTACGCGTCGACCTCGCCCGTGCGTAGCGCGGCGACCGCCGGCCACAAGGCGAAGGTGAGTGCCGCCCACACCGCCGCCGCGCCGACCTTGATCCGTTCGCGCATCTCGAACGGCTCGTCGTCGCGACGCCGCCAGCGCAGCAGCCACTGCACGCCGCAGACCAGGGCCAGCGGCAACGACATCGGTCTGGCGAAGGCGATCATCAAGGTGAAGACCGAGAACCACGCATACCGTCGATGCCCCAACGCAGTCAGGGCGAGCAGCAGGAGAAGCAGCGCTAGGGACTCCGTATACGCAGCCTCGAAGATCGGCGCCATCGGAGCGAACATCAACCCGACCACCGCCATCGACGCGGTGAAGCGGCTTGCGTGCTCGGAGACGAGGCGGAACAACAAGCAGGACGCAACGGCGGCGCAGGCGATGCTCAGGAGGAATGCCGAGGTCTCGAACGACAGCCCGATGAACATGATCAGCCGCACCAGTCCCGGGAACATCGGGTAGAAGGCCCATGCGTTCTGCTGGACGTGCCCATCGACTCGCGGCAGATGGTGCGGGTAGCCGTGGTTCGCAATCTCGCGGTACCAAGCACCGTCCCAGTTGCTCAAACCCTCAGTGAGCGTGACCTGGTGACCCCAGGAATGAACCGGCCCTCCGCCCGGTGGGATGAACTTGTCGTGCTGCATCCCAAAGAGATGCCAGAGGACGAGTGACTCGACCACCCTGCTCAGCGCGAAGATCGCGAGCGGGAGCACCCACCAGCGCCGCATCTCAGTCGTAGCCGAGGATGCTCTTGCGCTTCCGCCCCCAAGCCAGTGCGGAGTCGATGCCCTCGTCGATCGAGAGCTCGGCCTTCCAACCGAGGTACTCGGATACTCGCTCCACCGACGCGTAGGCGCCGACCGAGTCGCCCGGGCGCGGCGGCGCCTCGACGATCGGGACGCTCGCGCCGTAGACGCGCTCGAACGCGGCGATCAGCTCACGGACCGTCACGCCGTTACCGGTGCCGAGGTTGAGGATCAGGCTCGTTGCGCCCGCCTTCTCCAAGGCGGCGTCGAACTGCTCGACCGCAGCCACGTGTGCGCGAGCCGCATCCCAGACATGGATGTAGTCGCGGATGCCCGTGCCGTCGCGGGTCGGGAGGTCGACTCCGGTGATCGTGAAGGCGTCCTTGAGTCCCTGCGCGGTCAGCACGAGCTGTCCGAGCACGTGCGAGGGCTCACGCACGTAGATACCCGAGTTGAGGTCGGGGTCCGAGCCGATCGGGTTGAAGTAGCGCAGGATCAGAGCGCGTAGCGAGGTTGCCGCGGTCAGATCCACGAGGACCTGCTCCATCATCATCTTGGTGCGCGCATAGGGCGATCCGGGCGCGATAGCGGCGTCCTCGGTGACCTCGAAGCCGTTCTCCGGCATCGCGTAGATCGAGGCGGACGACGAGAAGACCACGCGGGGCTTGCCGAGCTTCTCGAGCTCGTCGAACATCTCCAGCGACTTGGCCACGTTCTCGCGGTAGTAGAGGTACGGGTCGGCGACGGAGTCGGGAACGACGATGAGCGCGGCCATGTGGATGGTGCACTCGATGTCGGGGTGCTCGGCCATGATCCGCCGCAGGAGCGCACGGTCGGCGATGTCGCCCTCGTAGAAGATGCGGTCCCCTACGAAAGCCCGCGGACCGGTCACCAGCGAGTCGAGGATGACGGGCGTGTGCCCGGCCTGCTCCAGGGCCAACGCCGTGGTGGAACCGATGTAGCCGGCTCCGCCGGTCACGAGCACCTTCATGCGGCGAGCCTAGGTGCTCAGGCTGATCGCAACCAAAGAACTCGGCCGCGGCCTTGTGATCGATACCCTAGGGGGGTATGGTTTTCGGCATGGCCCCCGAGGAGACCCCCATGAGCGAGCACGAGCACCCCCACTACGGCTACATCGGCAACAAGGACGACTACCTGCGACGCCTGAAGCGGATCGAGGGCCAGGCGCGCGGCCTCCAGCGGATGGTGGAGGAGGAGAAGTACTGCATCGACATCCTCACCCAGGTGTCCGCGATGACGAGCGCGCTGCGATCGGTCGCCCTCGGGCTCCTCGACGAGCACATGGCGCACTGCGTGGCCGAAGGCGTGCGCGCCGGCGGCGAGGAGGAGCGCATCAAGCTCAAGGAAGCCTCTGACGCCATCGCGCGCCTCGTCCGTTCCTGAACCCACCCCACAACACACAAGGAGAAACCCATGAGCACTCGCGAATTCACCGTCACCGGAATGACCTGCGGCCACTGCGTCCAGTCGGTAACCGAGGAGGTCAGCGAGGTTCCTGGCGTTGTCGACGTGCGGGTGGTGCTGGAGACCGGCGCGCTCACGGTGACTGGCGAGGCCGAGCCCGCGGCCGTCGTCGCGGCCGTTGCCGAGGCCGGCTACCAAGCAGCGGAGGTGACCTCATGACCGAGGCTGCCAGCAAGGACGTAGAGCTCGCGATCAGCGGCATGACCTGCGCCTCCTGCGCCAACCGGATCGAGCGCAAGCTCAACAAGGTCGAGGGCGTCACGGCGACGGTGAACTTCGCCACGGAGAAGGCGAAGGTGACCTATCCGGAGCACCTCACTCCCGAGGACCTGGTCAGCGTCGTCGAGCAGACCGGCTACGGGGCTACTGCTCCGGTCCCCCACCACGAGATGCACGGCGGACACGTCCACGAAGACATCGCGGCTGACGTCCTGCGCCAGCGATTGATCGTCTCGGGCCTACTGACGATTCCGGTGGTCGCCCTCGCGATGGTCCCGGCCTGGCAGTTCGACAACTGGCAGTGGCTCTCGCTCGCGCTGGCAAGTCCGGTCGCGCTCTGGGGCGCCTGGCCCTTCCACAAGGCCACGTGGACCAACCTGCGGCACGGCGCGACGACGATGGACACGCTGGTGTCGATCGGCGTGCTCGCCGCTTGGGGCTGGTCGGTGTACGCGCTCTTCTGGGGCCACGCCGGCATGACCGGGATGCGGCATGGATTCGACCTGCTGCCCTCCCACGTCGACGGCCTGAGCCAGATCTACCTGGAGACGGCTTCGGCGGTGACCACCTTCCTGCTCGCCGGTCGTTACGCGGAATCGCGTGCGAAGCGCCGGGCCGGCGCCGCGTTGCAGGCCCTGCTGGAGCTCGGCGCCAAGGACGTCTCGGTCCTCCGCGACGGTGTCGAGGTGCGCGTTGCGGTGACCGAGCTGCACGTGGGCGACGAGTTCGTCGTCCGGCCCGGGGAGAAGGTCGCCACCGACGGCGTCGTCATCGAGGGCTCGTCTGCTCTGGACATGTCGCTTCTGACCGGCGAGTCCGTCCCGGTCGAGGTCGGCGTCGGTGATTCCGCCGTCGGCGCGACGGTCAACGCGGGTGGCCGACTCGTCGTCCGGGCAACCAAGGTCGGCGCCGACACGCAGCTGGCGCAGCTGGCCCGGCTCGTCGAGGATGCCCAGAACGGCAAGGCGCCGGTGCAGCGCCTGGCTGACCGGATCTCGGGGATCTTCGTGCCGGTCGTCCTGGTCGTTGCGATCGGGGTGCTGGCCGGTTGGCTCATCGCAGGCGAGGGCGCTACCGCCGCCTTCACCGCGACGGTCGCCGTGCTGATCGTGGCGTGCCCGTGCGCGCTCGGACTGGCCACGCCGACGGCCCTGTTGGTCGGCACCGGACGCGGCGCTCAGCTCGGCATCGTGATCAAGGGGCCTGAGGTTCTCGAGTCGACCCGTCGGGTCGAGGTCGTCGTGCTCGACAAGACCGGCACGGTGACCAGCGGTTCGATGGCTGTCCGTGACGTGATCCCGGCTTCCGGCGAGTCAGCGGCCGATGTGCTGCGCTTGGCCGGCACGCTCGAGCACGCCTCGGAGCACCCGATCGCGAAGGCGATCGCGGCTCGGGCCGCCGAGGCCGGTCCCCTGCTCGAACTCGAGGACTTCGCCGCGCTGCCCGGACTGGGTGTGCAGGGCGTGGTGCTCGACGGCGACACCAGCCATGCGGTCCTGGCCGGTCGGCCCGCGCTCCTCGAGGAGTGGTCGCAGAACCTCGGAACGGACCTGCAGACCGCGTTCGACGACGCCACGGCCAAGGGGTACACGACGATCGCGGTCGGTTGGGACGGTGGGGCCCGCGGGCTCATCGTCGTGGCCGACGAGGTCAAGCCGACCTCGGTCGAGGCGATCGCCCGTCTGCGCGAGCTGGGCCTGCGCCCGATCCTGCTGACCGGCGACAACGAGGCCGTGGCTCGGGCCGTGGCGGAGGAGGTCGGGATCGACGACGTCATCGCGGGTGTTCTACCCGAGGGCAAGGTCGACGTCGTTCGCGAGCTGCAGAGCCAGGGCTCCGTGGTGGCGATGGTCGGTGACGGCGTCAACGACGCCGCCGCTCTGGCCCAGGCCGACCTCGGGCTGGCGATGGGCACGGGCACCGACGTCGCGATCGAGGCCAGCGACCTGACGCTGGTCCGTGGCGACCTGCGGACCGCCGCCGACGCGATCCGGTTGTCCCGGCGCACGCTGCGCGTGATCAAGGGCAACCTGTTCTGGGCCTTCGCCTACAACGTCGCGGCGATTCCCCTGGCGGCCGCGGGACTGCTCAACCCGATGATCGCGGGGGCGGCGATGGCGTTGTCGTCGGTCTTCGTGGTGACCAACAGCCTGAGGTTGCGTCGGTTCAGCTGACCTCGTGGGTGCCGAGCATCTCGGCCTGGCCGGCGTCCGGGTGTTCTAAGAACGCGCTCGCGCGGTTTTGGTGTGCGTAGATGGACTAAATCACATCACTCGACAGCGTGAAGTCGAAGACGTCGAAGTTCTCGGCCATCCGATCGGGACGTACCGACTTCGGGATCACGATGACGCCACGTTGGACCAGCCAGCGCAGGATCACCTGGGCAACCGACTTGCCGTGGGCGTCACCGATACCGCTCAACAGCCCGTTCGTGAAGATGTCGTTGCGACCCTCCGCGAACGGTCCCCAGGACTCGATCGCCACTCCGCGTCCCGCCATGAACTCCTGGTCCGCGGCGCGCTGGAAGAAGGGGTGCGTCTCGACCTGATTCACCGCCGGCGCCACCTCGTTGTGACGGATCAGGTCGACGAGCCGGTCGTTGTAGAAGTTCGAGACTCCGATCGCACGGGCGCCGCCCGCCTTGTTGATCTCGGTCATCGCCCGCCACTGCGCGTAGACGTCCGCGAACGGCTGGTGGATCAGGTAGAGGTCCAGGTAGTCGAGGCCCAGGCGGGTCGTCGACGCCTCGAAGGCCCGTTTGGTCGCGTCCTCGACCGTGCCGGGAGCTGCCTGCTGCGGCCAGAGCTTGGTGGTGACGAAGAGGTCTTCTCGTGGCAGACCGGCCGCCGCGATGGCTCGCCCGACCTCAACCTCGTTGCCGTAGGCCGCTGCAGTGTCGATGTGGCGATAACCCGCCTCGAGCGCCGCCTCCACCGCAGCCTGGGTGCCATCCGGCTCGATCTGGTAGACGCCGAAGCCCAGGATCGGAATCTCGACACCGTTGTTCAGCGTGACGTTCGGCACTTGCTGCATGACTTCCTCCTCAGCCATCCCCTGTTTGTCTCAACATCGAGAGTCTTTTCGTCGTGAGACAAGGCGGCTGATCACTCTAGTTCGGTCGGGTGTGCCTTAGGCTCGCACGGCTGTCCACGCTCCACAACGCGCTCTTACCGGAGGTTCGGGCGTGCCCGGGGCAACAGAAACGGAGAGATTCGTGAACATCGGAGTGTTGAAGGAGGCACGCGCCGGGGAGACCCGTGTCGCTGCCACTCCTGCGACCGTCGAGCAGTTGCGCAAGCTCGGCTATGAGGTTGTCATCGACGCCGGCGCAGGTGATCTGTCGAGCTTCGCCGACGCGGCCTACGAGGCTGCCGGTGCCACCATCGGCGACGCGGCCGCCGCCGACGTCGTCTTCGGCGTGAACGCGCCGTCGGATGCGCAGCTGGACCGGGTGCGTCCGGAGGCGACGGTGATCGCGCTGTTCGCGCCGGCGTTCGACGCCGCCATGGTCGAGAACCTCGAGCGTCGTCCGTTCACGGCGCTGTCGATGGACGCGGTGCCGCGCATCTCGCGTGCGCAGTCGATGGACGTGCTGTCCTCGATGGCCAACATCGCCGGCTACCGCGCCGTCGTTGAGGCCGCCCACGAGTTCGGTCGCTTCTTCACCGGTCAGGTCACCGCGGCGGGCAAGGTTCCGCCGGCCAAGGTGCTGGTCTGTGGTGCCGGTGTCGCCGGTCTGGCCGCGATCGGTGCTGCGGGCTCGCTGGGAGCGATCGTGCGCGCCACGGACCCGCGTCCCGAGGTCGCCGACCAGGTGAAGTCGCTGGGTGGTGAGTACCTCTCGGTCGAGTCGGTCGAGGCCGAGGTCTCCTCCACCGGCTACGCCAAGGAGATGTCCGAGGACTACAACGCCCTTGCCGCTCAGCTCTACGCCGAGCAGTGCAAGGAGGTCGACATCATCGTCACCACGGCACTGATCCCCGGACGCCCCGCGCCGGTGCTGATCACCGCGGAGATGGTCGCCTCGATGAAGCCGGGATCGGTGATCGTCGACATGGCTGCGGCCAACGGCGGCAACGTCGAGGGCACGGTCAAGGGCGAGAAGACCGTGACCGCCAACGGCGTCACGATCCTGGGCTACACCGACCTGGCGGGTCGTCTGCCCGCGCAGGCCTCGCAGCTGTACGGCACCAACCTGGTGAACCTGCTCAAGCTGATGACGCCTGAGAAGGACGGCGTGTTCGTCCTCGACTGGGAGGACCCGGTCCAGCGCTCGATCACGGTCGTGCGCAACGGCGAGTCCGCTTGGCCGCCGCCGCCGGTTCAGGTCTCGGCCGCTCCGGCGGCTGCCGCGAAGCCTGCTGCTGAGCCGAAGCCTGAGAAGGCGCCGATGTCGCCGCAGGCGAAGCTGGCCCTCATCTTCACCGGCATCGCCGCGCTGTTCCTGGTCAACGGGTTCGCCCCGGCCCCGATCCCTCAGCACTTCACGGTGCTGGTGCTCTCGATCGTGATCGGCTACTACGTGATCGGCAAGGTGGCGCATGCGCTGCACACGCCGTTGATGTCGGTGACCAACGCGATCTCGGGCGTCATCGTGGTCGGCGCTCTGGTGCAGGTCGGGTTGAACAACACGACCATCCAGGTGCTGGCCGGCGTCGCGACCCTGCTCGCCTCGATCAACGTCTTCGGTGGCTTCGCGGTGACTCGTCGGATGCTGACCATGTTCTCCAAGGAAGCCTGAGGCCTGATCCGATGACTATCG
>JBQCDC010000181.1:0-4040 GCA_051961575.1 Marmoricola sp. | reverse complement strand
TTGGACAACGTCGTACTCCCTTGATCGGTGAAGGCTGGGAAAGCCGCAAACGGTCGCTAGCCTAGTCAACATGCCTGTGCCTTCACGCTCGCGTGCGTGGAGTGTGGCGACCCTGGTTGTCGCGGGCGCCGCCGGACTGCTCTTCGTCACCAGCGCCATCACCTCGCACGGCGTCGATCTGCGCGGCAGCAGCGTGACCGACCTGACCACCCTGCTCATCAACGAGCGCGAGCGCGTCAACGGATTGCAGTCCGAGGTCGCGGATCTCAACCAGCAGGTCTCGGCCCTGACGCAGAGCGTCCACGACACTCGGGTGGCCAAGCTGCAGCCCGCGCTCGACGCCTTGAAGCAGGCCGCTGGGTTCACGCCGGTCTCGGGCCAGGGCGTCACCGTGACCCTCAAGGACGCCCCCAAGGCGATCATCGACGAGGCGCAGCGCACCGGTAGCCCCAGCGTCGACGCGCTCCTGGTGCACCAGCAGGACATCCAGGCCGTGGTGAACGCGCTGTGGTCGGGCGGCGCCAGCGGAATCTCGGTGCAGGGACAGAGGATCATCTCGACCACGGGTATCAAGTGCGTCGGGAACACGGTCGTACTGCACGGCGTGCCCTACTCGCCGCCGTATGTGATCAGCGCGGTCGGCAACATCAACGCGCTCACCAACGCACTGAACACCAGCGAATACGTGACCGCCTACAAGACGTTCGTCTCGACCTACCAACTCGGCTGGAACCTGACCACCTCGCAGATCCTCACCGTGCCGGCCTACGTGGGAACCTCGGACCTGAGCTCGGCCAGGGTCGACACGAAAGCAACGAAGGCGACCAGCAAGCGCTGATCGCCTTCCTTGCTCACCGCGTAGGTGGGCTAGTGACCGTTGCCGTTGCCCGAGGGCGGAACCGTCGTCAGGTTGACCACCGTTCCGACCGGCGCCGTGCTGCCGGCCGTCTGGTCCTGGGTCAGGACCGTGCCCGCGGGGCAGTTGTTCGTGTTCGGGTTCGTCGGGTCAGGCGAGTCGCTCTCGCCGAAGCCGGCGGCCTTCAGCGCCGCCTTGGCCTGCGCGACCGTCTGGCAGTTCGACGACACGTCCGGGACCTGGTTGTTGCCCGAGGCGTACTGCAGCGTGATCGTCTGGCCGACCGGGACCTCCTGGCCGACGCCGGGTGACACCGAGACCACCGAGCCGCTCGGCAGCTTCGAGTCCGTCGGGTTGGCGTTGACCGAGAAGCCGAGGCTGTTGAGCTTCTGCTGGTACTGCTGGTAGTTCTCGCCGGTTGTGTAGGGCGGGATCTTCTGGTTGCCCGATGCGTACTCGACTGTGACGGTCGAGCCGACGACCACCACGCTGCCGCCGGGCGGCGTGATCTTCAGAACCGTGTCCTGTGCCTGCTTGGAGTTGACGGGCTTCGACTTCACCGTCAGTCCCAGACCCTGGAGCTGACTGGTTGCCTCTTGCAGCGTGCCCCCCACCAGGTTCGACGGGATCGTCACCTTCTGCTTGCCCGAGGACACCTTGAGGTTGACGGCGCTCTGCTGGTTCACCCAGGTGTTCGCAGTGGGATCAGTGGAGACGACGCTCCCCGCGGGCACATCGTTGGATGCCACCGAGCTCACGCTGCCCACGGTGAGCTTCGAGCTCAGCAGCTTCGCCTTGGCGGCCTTCTCCGTCATGTTGACGACGTTGGGCACCTGCACCTGCGACGGGTGGCTCTTGAGCAGCTGCGGGATGATCAGGATCGCCGCCGCGATGATCACGATGAGCGCGATGATGAGCGCGATGATCGGACCGCGGCTGCGTCGGGGCTCCTCGTAGGGCACCATTCCGGCCTGCGTGGGGGTGTCCACCATCGTCGGCGGCACCGCTGGGACGATCGTCGTCGCCGGAGCCTGGGCATGGATGGGCTGGCCCGCCAGGTAGCGGTCGATGTCCGCCTTCATGGCTGCCGCGGTCTGGTAGCGCTCGTCGACGTTCTTCGACAGCGCCTTCATCACGATCGCGTCGATCGCCGCTGGAATGTTCGGCTCGACGCTCGAGGGGCGAGGCGCCTGCTCGCGCACGTGCTGGTAGGCCACCGCGACCGGGCTGTCGCCCACGAACGGTGGACGACCGGTGAGCAGTTCGTACAGCAGGCAGCCGGTGGAGTAGATGTCGCTGCGCGCGTCCACGTTCTCGCCGCGCGCCTGCTCGGGCGACAGATACTGCGCGGTGCCGACCACGGCCGAGGTCTGCGTCATGGTGTTCTGGACGTCCGCCACCGCACGCGCGATGCCGAAGTCCATCACCTTGACCTCACCGTTGGGCGTGAGCATCACGTTCGCGGGCTTGATGTCGCGGTGGATGATGCCCATGCGGTGGCTGTAGTCGAGCGCCGACAGGACACCGGAGGTGATCTCCATGGCGCGCTCGGGCAGCAGCTTGCGACCGTCGTTGAGCACCTCGCGCAGCGTCCGGCCGGCGACGTACTCCATCACGATGTACGGCTGGGCGACGCTCATCCCGTCCGCGCCGGTGGTGATCTCCTCACCGGTGTCGTAGACCGACACGATCGCGGGGTGGTTCAGCGACGCGGCCGACTGGGCCTCCCGGCGGAACCGCGCCTGGAACGTGGGGTCGCCGGCGAGGTCGGTACGCAGGCGCTTGATGGCCACGGTGCGGCCCAGGCGCGTGTCCGTCGCCTTCCGTACCTCGGCCATGCCACCCCGACCGAGCAGCTCACCGACGTCGTAACGCCCGTTCATGTCCGGAGTCTCAGTCATCGTTGCTTTCCCTTGTCTCTCTCATCGGCCGATCACCGCCTGCATGACGGCCTTGGCGATCGGGGCGGCCAGGCCGGCTCCCGAAATCTGGTTGCGCTCCACGCCGGCGTCCTGGATCAGGACGGCGACCGCGACCTTGGGGTTGTTCGCGGGAGCAAATGACACGAACCACGCGTAGGGCGGCCGCGAGGCCGCGCTCTGGGCCGTGCCGGTCTTGCCGGCCACCTGGATCCCGGGGATCTGGGCGGTGGTGCCGGTGCCGTTCTGGACGACCTGCACCATCATCTGGGTGAGCTCGTTGGCCACGCTCGGCGAGATCGCCGGCTGTATGTCGTTGATCGGCTTGGGGTTCGCCCGGTAGATCACGTCGAGGTTCGACGCGACGACCTGGTTGACCAGATAGGGCGCCATCACCGTGCCGTTGTTCGCGATGCCCGCCGCGACGAGTGCCATCTGCAACGGGGTCGCGGCCACGTTGCCCTGACCGATCGCGGCCAGCACGGTGCCGGGCGCGTCGGCGTTGCCGGGGAAGTTGCTCGCCGACTGTGACACCAGCCCGTCGTTGAGCTCGTTGAAGTAGGTCTGCCCGAAGCCGAACTTCTCGGCCTGGTCGTTCAACGTCTTGATCCCCAGCGCTCCGCCCACGGTTCCGAAGGCGACGTTGCAGGATCGCTCGAGCGCCACGGTGAGCGTCACCTTGTTGGCCCCGCAGCCGAAGCCGTTCTCGTTGATCAGGTACTTGCTCGAGAGCGGCAGCTTCATCCGAGCCGCCCCGGGGACGAGCGAGTTCGGCGTGTACTTGCCGCTCGACAGCGCCGCGGCCGTCGTGACCAGCTTGAAGGTCGAGCCCGGCGGCACGATGGTCTGGATCGCCGCGTTGTCGAGCGGGCTCGGGTTCTCGTTCAGCAGCTTGGTCTTGGCCGTGGACACCTTGCCCGCGTCGTGCACGGCGAGGGTGTTGGGGTTGTAGCTCGGCGTGGACGCCATGGCGAGGATGCGGCCGGTGCTCGGCTCAATGGCGACCACCGAGCCGATCTTGCCTCGCAACCCCCGGTAGGCGGCGTTCTGCGCGGCCGAGTCGAGGGTGAGCTGGACGTTCTCACCCGGCGTCGGCTTGTTCGACAGGATGTCGCTCAGACGCCGCAGGAAGAGCTTGTCGTCCTCACCGCTCAGCGCCTTGTTCTGAGCGGCCTCGATGCCACCGAGCCCGAAGCCCAGGGAGAAGTAGCCGGTGATCTGGGCGTACTCGGGTCCGAACGGATAGGACCGCTGGTACTTGTAGA
>JBQCDC010000180.1:0-2689 GCA_051961575.1 Marmoricola sp. | reverse complement strand
AGGTCGAGCAACCCTTCCTCCGACGCTCGGCGGAACGGAGTTCCGTGGGTCGTCGGCGCCCCGAAGTACGTGTCCCAGGTGTCGAGGTGCGCGTCGAAGTGCACCACGGCGATCGGCCCGTGCTTGCGCGCCAACGACCGCAGCAGCGGCAGCGCAATGGTGTGGTCGCCGCCGAGCGTGAGCAGGCGTCCCGCGCGCTCACTGAGTGCGTCAGCGCCGGATTCGACCTGCTTGAGCGCCTCGTCGATCGAGAACGGGTTCGCCGCGATGTCGCCGCAGTCGGCGACCTGGAGCTCCGCGAACGGCGAGACCTTCGCGGCCGGGTTGTACGGCCGCAGCAGCCGCGACGACGCGCGGATGTGCTCCGGGCCGAAGCGCGCCCCGGGCCGGAAGCTGACACCCGAGTCGAACGGAACGCCGACCACCGCGACGTCGAGGTCTCCGACCTCGGCCGCGTTGGGCAGCAGGGCGAAGGTCGGAGGACCTGCGAAACGCGGAACCGCGCTCGCGTCCATCGGCCCGATCTTGCCGCCTTCGTTGATACGGGGAAGCTCGAATGTCATGCGATCTCCGTCAGCTCGAGTGAGGTCAGTTCCTGCTTGCTCGCCGCCTCGGCCGCCTTCTCGGCAGTCAGATTGAGGCTACGCGTGATGGCGAGGTAGGCCACCGAGGTGACGGCCAAGCCCACGAGCCAAGCGATGTCGACGCCGTTCATCTGCTTGGCCAGGAAGCCCGTGTAGCTCCAGTGACCGATCTGGTAGAGCACCATGAACGGCACCTCACACAGAAGCCCGATGAAGTACGCGGTGAGTCCACGCCACGCCCACACGCCGTACATGCCGTCGGCCCTGAAGAGCTCGGTGATCGCGTAGTGGCCGCGACGGACGAAGAAGTAGTCGATCAGGTTCGTGGCCGTCCACGGCACGAGCAGGTACAGCATCAGGGTCAGCGCGGTGTTCACCGTGTTGACGGCACCGCCGGTGATGCTCTCGCCGATGGCGTACCAGACCACGGCGAGCACGAGGATGGTGACGATGCGAGCGCGACGCGTCGGCTTGATCGGCTTGAACGAGTCGATGGCTGTCAGCGCGGAGAGCGCACCACCGTAGGCATTCATGCCCATCGTCGCCATCAGAGCGAGCGCCGAGAGGAACGCCACCACGTCGCCGAGATGACCGAGCACGTTGTTGCCGGCGAGCTGAAGACCAGCCAATCCATCGGTCGCACCGAGACGGACTGCGAGCCAGGCACCCAGCGACATCAGCCAGAACGCCGCACCAGCAGCACCGAAGAAGACCGACGAGATGACGGCGCGCGGCGGGGTGTTGGCCGGCAGGTAGCGGGAGTAGTCCGACACGTAGGGCGCGTAGGTGATGTTGTACGCGGCCGCGGCCGAGAACTGAGCCATGAAGGCGACCCAGGTGAAGCCGTAGTGAGCGGTCGAGGAGTGCCCGCCCGCACCACCGAAGATGACGCCGAGCGTCACGATCGAGGTCAGCGGCAGCGATACGTAGAGGATCCAGCGGAACATCCGGTGCACCCAGTCGTGGCCGTAGATCGCCAGTACGGCGGCGAACACCGCGGCCACGATCGCCACGACCTGGGCGTTCCAACCGAAGGCCGCGTGGAAGCCCGACCCCAGCAGCACCTGGTCGGCCACGTTGAAGGCGACATAGGTGAAGAGCGTGGCGAAGAGCGGGATGATCACGCCGCGATAGCCGAACTGCGCGCGCGACTGGATCATCTGCGGCAGACCCATCTGCGGACCCTGCGACGCATGGAACGCCATGAAGAGGGTTCCCGCCACCAGACCCAACCCCGACGCCAGGATGGTCGAGCCGATCGAGAGCCCCATCCCCGGACCGATGAAACCGATCGGGATCGAGAAGTACTGGAAGTTGCCGAGGAACCACAGCGGCGCCTGGTGCCACAGCTTGCCGTGGCGCTCGGTGTTGGGCACCCAGTCGATCGATCGAGTCTCGATCGTGGGCGTGCGCCGCGCGGCGGTCTCAGTCGTCGCCATGGAAGGTCTCCTCGGTTGTGAGTCAAGCCACAGAGTTGTCTGACGATAAACAAAATTAGACCAACAGACAACCCCCTTCATTGGGCGGACACGCGCAGTACAGTTCGGGTCGTGACGACTGAGGCCACCGCAGCAGCGCTGCGCATCGGGGCGCGATTGCGCGATGCGCGCCTGCGTCAGGGGCTCACGATCGACCAGGTCGCCCAGATCACCGAGCTCACTAAGGGCTTCATCAGCCGCCTCGAGCGCGACATGGTCTCGCCTAGCGTGTCGACCCTGGTCACCATCTGTGACGCCCTCTCCCTGCCGGTGGGAGATCTCTTCGCCACGCCCAAGACCGACCTCGTCCGCCACAAGGAGGCACCCCGCATTCCGCTGACGGGCGACGGTGTCGAGGAGCGCCTGCTGACTCCGCGCGCACAAGGGCGCCTGCAGCTGATTCGTTCGACCATCGAGCCGATGGCGACAGCCGGTCCGGAGCTTTACACCCTGAACGCCGAGCTCGAGGTCATCCACGTCCTCAAGGGTCGCCTCGAACTGGACTTCACCGGTCGCACCGAGACGCTTCAGGCCGGCGACACCATGACGTTCGGCGGCCGCGAGCCGCACACGTGGCGCAACCCCAGCGCCTCCCAGCGCACCGAGGCGATGTGGATCATCTCCCCG
>JBQCDC010000179.1:0-18935 GCA_051961575.1 Marmoricola sp. | reverse complement strand
GACGGCCGGTTCCCCGTCGAGGCGGTGCTGGCGATGGGCGAGCTCGGCCTGTTCGGGCTGGTCTTCCCCGAGGAGTGGGGCGGCTCCGATGGCGACTTCGCCTCGCTGTGCGTGGCGATCGAGGAGCTCGGCCGAGTCGACCAGTCGATCGGGATCACCCTGGAGGCCGCGGTCGGCCTGGGCATCAACCCGATCCTGACCTACGGCACCGATGAGCAGAAGAAGACGTGGCTCCCCGATCTGGTGGCCGGTCGTCGCTTGGCAGGCTTCGGCCTGACCGAGCCCGGCGCAGGCTCCGACGCGGGCGCCACCCGCACTCATGCCGAGCTCTCCGATAGTGAGTGGATCATCAACGGCGCCAAGCAGTTCATCACGAACTCCGGCTCCGAGATCACCTCCGTGGTCACCGTGACAGCGCGTACCGGAACGCGCGAGAACGGCTCGGCGGAGATCTCCACGATCATGGTCCCGGCGGGAACGCCCGGCTTCGTCGCCGAACCGCCGTACGACAAGATCGGCTGGAACATCAGCGACACCCACCCGCTCTCCTTCGATGACTGTCGGGTCCCGGAGAGCAATCTGCTCGGCGAGCGCGGCCGCGGCTACGCCCAGTTCCTCGCGACGCTGGACGACGGGCGCGTCGCGATCTCGGCACTCGCGGTCGGCCTGATCCAGGGGTGCCTCGACCACTGCGTCCAGTACGCGAACGAGCGACAGACCATGGGTGGACCGATCGGCCGCAAGCAGGGCGTCGCCTTCCAGATCGCCGACCTGGAGGTGATGGCGCAGGCGGCTCGTCTGCTGACCTACAAGGCGGCGGCGATGAAGGACGCGATGATGGCTGGCGCTCCGGTGTCGGTCGCCGAGTTCAAGCGTGCCGCGTCGGTGGCGAAGCTCTACAGCAGCGAGTCCGCGGTCACGGCGACGCGCATCGCGACGCAGGTGTTCGGCGGTTACGGCTTCATGAACGAGTACCCCGTCGGTCGCTTCTACCGCGACGCGAAGATCCTCGAGATCGGCGAGGGCACCTCGGAGGTGCAGCGGATGCTGATCGCGCGGGGACTCGGCCTGCCGGTCGAGTGATCGGCTGATCAGGCGAAGGGAGCGATCACGCGGTTCTGCGTGAGGTGCACCCACATCACGAGCCAGTGTGGGAAGTTCACGATCAACAGGTCGTTCCACATGAAGGCCGCCTGCTGCTGCAGCCGATGCTCGCGGATGTAGCGCTGGAGTTGGTGGCAGCGGATGCACTCCGCGGCCGGCCAGATGCCGTGCGCCTTCGCGAGGCCGTTGGCCAGCAGCGTCATCGTCTGGAACTCGCCCGGAGTGACCGGCGCCTTCGGTGGCGCGTAGACGATGACGGTCGGATGGTTGTGGTTCCAGAGCTGCATGATCCGTGACTCGGCGATGGTCAGGGCCCCGGCGTGGTGGTAGCGCTCGATCGCGCCGTGCGCCCAGTAGGCGGTCGACCATGCTGCGACGGCGACGAGGAGACCGGCGCAGATCATGCGCACGTGACCGCGACTCGCCTCGAGCCCCCAGACGAGCACGAGCACCAAGAAGAGCCAGGTCCAGCCCATGGCCCGCAGCGGTGTGTAGGCACCGTTGGTGATGGTGGCCGCGGAGTTCAGGAGACCTGCGCCGACGAACAGCAACCCGAGGATGACCAGGCGTCGACGCAGTGCCGACTCCCTGGCCGCCACGACGAGGCAGATCAGGCCCGCGATCAGGGGGAGCGCATCGACGGACCACCACAGATGCCAGTCGCCGATCACGGTGTCGAGGTGATGCCGCAGGGCGGGAAGGCTATTCAGCGGTGTCGGCCTGCGCGACGGGTTGATCCTGATGCCGAAGTAGCCGAACCGAGCAGCGTTCAGCGTGAAGATCGTGATGATGCCGGCGATATAGGCGAACCCGAAGGTCACTCCGAGCGCCGTCAGCCACTTCATCGAGCGCCGGTGGTGCAGCGCAAGCAGGAACGCCGGGACGAAGAGGGCGAAGGTCGGGTAGCCCAGCGAGATGACGACCGTGCCGAGGAACACGACCACCAGGTGGGGAACTCGCTTACCGCGGGTGAGCCACAAGGCGAGCAACGTGATGGCGAGTGCCCAGGTAGGCGCGGCGAGCGTCGCGGGCCAGTAGGAGATGTCGGAGACCATCGGGATGGCGTACAGCGCCACGACGGCGGGTGCCGACCACCAGCCGATGTTGAGTGCGCGCGCCAACACGGCGGCGACCAGGACCCATCCGAGGGTGAAGAGGATGACCGCGCCGGTCGGGCTCAGGTGCGACGATCCCGCCAGCCACCACCAGTAGTTGAGCCAGCGCCCTTCGTGCAGCACGCGCTGGGCGTGGATGACCACGAAGTGCGGACCATCCGGAAGCAGCATGTCCCAGTCGTCGTGTTCGAGGAAGGGGCGACGCCACTGCAGGAACGACAGGGACGCGACCAGGGCGAAGAGCATGCCGACGACGATCGGGCGCCAGGCGCTGCTTCGGTCCCACACCCGCGTGACGACGTCATTCATGGCCCCTCCCGTGGCGGAATGAGAAGAACTTGTGGCTGAAGTAGGTCGCGACCGCCACGAAGAACAGCGAGATCGCCTGCGACGGCACCGCCGGGATCGAGGTGGTCTCGTGGATCAGCGCGAGAACCAGCGCGTTCAGGCCCAGCCCCGACAGCTGGACCGAGGTGAAGCGGAGGAACTGCTTCAGCACCTGGCCACGAGCGCCGAACACCAGGTAGCGCTGGGTGATGAACGAGACCACGATGCCGACCGCATAGGCGGGAACGAGGACGAGGAGGTAGCCGAGCTGGCGACCCAGAAGTGCGTGGAAGCCCGCGTACAGGCCGAGGCCCACCAGGGTGTTGAAGCCGCCGACGATCAGATAGCGGATCTCCTCGCGGCGCCAGGGCGCCAGGGCCAGGTCGAGCGGAGTGCGGCGGGATCGGACCTCGCTCGCGCTCACGGCGTGGCGCTCGGCAGGGGATCGTTCTCGAGGTCGTCGAGGCCGGGGTGGTCGAGCTCATCTCCGTCGAGGAGCGTGTCCGAGGCGATGAAGTAGGTGGGGCGACCCTGCATCTGCACGTACATGCGCCCGATGTACTCACCCAGGATGCCGAGGCTGAGGAGCTGCACGGACGCGAACCCGGCCACGAGCACCGACGTCGAGGCCCAACCCGGCACTGTGTTGTCGGTGGCGTTACGGACGATCGCGTAGACCACCACGAGGACGGCGAGCGCAGCGGCCGCCATCCCGCCGAGCGTCGCGAATCGCAGCGGCACGGTCGAGAAGCCGGTGACGGCGTCGAGCGAGAGCTTGAGCATCTTCAGCAGCGGGTACTTGGACTCGCCGGCGGCGCGCGAGTCGCGCTTGTACTCGACACGTCCCGAGGGGAAGGCGAGTGCCGGGACGATCAGACGCAGGACCCGGTGGTCGTCCGGCATCGAGTTCACCGCGTCGACAGTGGCTCGTGACATCAGCCGGAAGTCGCCGGCATCGCTCTCCGCGGTGGAGCCCGACATCTTGCGGATCATCGTGTAGAAGAGACCGGCGGTGAGTCGCTTGAAGGCGGTGTCGGTCGACCTGTCGGTGCGGACGCCGTAGACGACGTCGACGCCCTCCGTCCGGGCGACTGCCACCATGTCGGCGATGACCTCGGGTGGATCCTGGAGGTCGGCATCGATCGTCACGACGTACTCACCCTGCGCTCGGGCCAGTCCCGCCGAGATCGCCGCCTGGTGACCGGCGTTGGCGCGGAGGCGCAGGACGCGTAGCTGCGGCCACTCGCGGTGGAAGCGGTGCAGGAGAGCCGGGGTCAGGTCGCGGCTGCCGTCGTCCACCGCGACGACCTCGTACGGGATCGCGAGGCTGTCGAGAACGGGGGGCAACCGATCGACGAAGAGGGGCAGCACGTCCTGCTCGTTGTACATCGGTACGACGACGGAGAGGACGGGCATGACCCGGAACTTTACCGGCGTTGCTTGAGGGAATCCTCAAAAGGGGCTGAGTCGGCGCTCGGCGATTCCTGGGCGGGATCTGTGCGGTCTCTAAGCCTTCCAGAACCACGACCAGGTGAAGCCGAGCTCGCCGAACATGGTGCGCAGCAGCGGAATGCTGATGCCCACCACGTTATGGGGGTCACCGGTGATCCCCGAGACGAATGCGCCGCCCAGCCCGTCCAGCGTGAAGGCGCCCGCGACCTGGAGTGGTTCCCCGGTGGCGACGTACGCCTCGATCTCGGAGTCGCTGACCTTGGCGAAGCGGACCTGCGTGGCCGCGGAGCGCGCCACCCACACCTCGCGATGGGTGTCGATCACGCAGTGGCCGGTGTGCAGCACGCCGACCTTGCCACGCATGCGCTTCCAGCGGTCCGTCGCCTCGGCGGCGTCGGCGGGCTTGCCGAAGGTCTCGCCCTCGAATTCAAGTACCGAATCACAGCCGATGACCAGCGACCGCGGTGCGTTCGCCGCCACCGCGACAGCTTTCAGCTGGGCGAGTCGAAGGGCCAACGCGCTGGGATCGGGCTCCTTGATGCCGTCCTCGTCCACACCGCTGACGATGACGTCCGGGCGCAGGCCCGCTGCCTCGAGCGTCTTCAGGCGAGCCGGGGATGCTGAGGCGAGGACGATGCGGGGAAGCGGGGTGGCCACGCTCCGACCCTAGTTGTGAGGGAGCCCGCTGAGGCGCCAGCCACTCCGCCCTGGAGCCATTGTTCCGCGCATCCGTCGAGCCGGCGACGCCCAGGCCGAGCGCGGCTTCGCAGGAGGAGCCTCTGCGCCGCCCAGGCTGGAGAGCACCGCGACGATGGCAGCGACCTCCTCGGGTGTCGTGTTGGGCGTGAGGACGCGTAACAGCGGCTCTCGATTTCGTGACGACCCCTCCGGGGTCTCCTCAATCTCCGTGCTCATAGAGGGATGTTTCCGTGCTTCTTGGGCGGCAGCGTCTCGCGCTTGGTGGCCAGGAGGCGCAGGGCCTTGACGATCTCGGCGCGCGTCTGGCGGGGCGCGATGACGGCGTCGATGTAGCCACGCTCGGCTGCGATGTACGGGTTCGCCAGCGTGTCCTCGTACTCGTCGATGAGCTCCTTGCGGCGGGCCTCGACGTCACCACCGGCGGACTCGACGGCGGCGAGCTCCTTGCGGTGGATGATGTTGGCCGCGCCCTGCGCACCCATGACCGCGATCTGGCCGGTCGGCCACGACAGGTTGATGTCCGCGCCAAGGTGCTTGGAGGCCATCACGTCGTAAGCGCCGCCGTAGGCCTTGCGCGTGATGATCGTGACCAGCGGAACCGTGGCCTCGGCGTAGGCGTAGATGAGCTTGGCGCCGCGGCGGATGATGCCCATCCACTCCTGGCTGGTCCCGGGCAGGAAGCCGGGCACGTCGACGAAGGTCAGCACCGGAATGTTGAAGGCGTCGCAGGTGCGGACGAACCGCGCCGCCTTCTCCGAGGCGTCGATGTCCAGGGTGCCGGCGAACTGCATCGGCTGGTTGGCCACGACGCCGACGGGCTTGCCCTCGACACGGCCGTAGCCGATCAGGATGTTGGGTGCGAAGAGCGGCTGCACCTCGAGGAACTCACCGCCGTCGAGCACGGTCTCGATCACCGTGTGCATGTCGTAGGGCTGGTTGGGGGAGTCCGGGATGAGGGTGTCGAGCGCGATGTCCTCGTCGCTCGGCTCGAGGTCGGCGACCTCGTCGTAGGCCGGGGGCTCGTCGAGGTTGTTCTGCGGCAGGTAGCTCAGCAGGGCCTTGACGTACTCGATCGCGTCGTCCTCGTCGGAGGCCATGTAGTGCGCGTTGCCCGACTTGGTGTTGTGGGTGCGCGCCCCGCCGAGCTCCTCCATCGTGACGTCTTCGCCGGTGACCGTCTTGATGACGTCCGGACCGGTGATGAACATGCCCGACGTGCCGTCGACCATGATCGTGAAGTCGGTGACCGCGGGGGAGTAGACGTGGCCACCGGCGCAGTTGCCCATGATCAGGGAGATCTGCGGGATCACGCCCGAGGCGTGCACGTTGCGGCGGAAGATCTCGCCGTAGAGGCCGAGGCTCACGACGCCTTCCTGGATGCGAGCGCCGGCGCCCTCGTTGATGCCCACGATCGGGCAGCCGGTCTTGATCGCGAGGTCCATGACCTTGGTGATCTTCTCGCCGTAGACCTCGCCGAGCGATCCGCCGAAGATCGTGAAGTCCTGGGAGAACACGCAGACCTGACGGCCGTCGATGGTGCCGTAGCCCGTGATCACGCCGTCGCCGTAGGGGCGCGTCTTCTCCAGGCCGAAGGCGGTGGAGCGGTGCCGGGCCAGCTCGTCGAGCTCGACGAAGGTGCCCTCGTCGAACAGGGCCTCGATGCGCTCGCGAGCGGTCATCTTGCCCTTGGCGTGCTGCTTCTCGACCGCGGCCGTGGAGGCGGCGTGAACGGCCTCGTCGACTCGACGCTCGAAGTCGGCCAGCTTGCCGGCCGTCGTGTGGATGTCGGTGGTCGCCGCGTCGGTTACGGGTTCTGCAGTCACGCTCTAGCCTCCTGTGTTCTCCGTGGGCCAATCTAGTGCCCGTGGACGATCACTCTTCAGCCCGCTCACCCCTCGGCCTCTCCGCACTGCAGGCCGTCGCGGGCGCTTCGTGGGACGTGACACTGCTGCCGACCGCCGGATCGACCAACGAGATCGCGGCCTCCGGCCCGCGTCCTGGACGGGTGGTCGTCGCCGACCACCAGATCTCCGGGCGAGGTCGTCTCGACCGTTCCTGGACCACGCCTCCGGGCACTGCGCTGACCTTCTCCGCGGTGGTCGAGCCGTCGCTGGAGATGCGGCACTGGCCGCTGCTTCCCTTGGCCGCGGGGCTGGCCGTGGCGGACGCGTTGCGTGCCGTCGGCGCACGCCCGTTGTTGAAGTGGCCCAACGATGTCCTTCTCGAGTCCGGCAAGGTCGCCGGGATCCTCGTCGAGCGCATCGGCGAACCGGGCCGCGCCATCATCGGAATCGGCATCAACGTCGACCTGCACCCGACCGAGCTGCCCGTACCGACGGCGTCCGCCCTCTCGCTCGAAGGCGTGCATGTCTCGAGGACGGAGCTGCTCGGGCGGGTGCTCGTCGCGCTGTCCGCTCGACTCGAGGCCCTGGAGTCCGATCCCGAGGCTTTCGTGATCACTTACCGGGACGCGTGCGACACGATCGGTCGTGACGTCGAGGCGCACCTGCCGGGTGGTGTTCGTGAGCGCGGCAAGGCCGTCGGCGTCGACGACAGTGGTCGCCTGCAGATCCAGGTGGGGGACCGCGTCGTGCCGATGGCGGCCGGAGACGTGGTTCACCTCCGACCCCTCGGAGGTTGAGGAGCCGCGCAGCCGCGTCACGAAACCCCGTTTGGCATGATCGGCACATGGCTATCAACCGGCACCTGAACCCCGGCGAGTCCGTTGTCTTCACGACGCGCACTCACCCCAAGGCCATCGTGTTTCCGGTGTTGGTCGGGGTCGTGATCCTGGCGCTGGCCATCGCCGCGAGCGTCTTCGTCCATGGGTACGTTCTGTTGGCCGTCTGGGTGATCGCCGCTCTGCTGATTCTGTGGTTCACGGGCCGCCCCGTCCTCGTCTGGATGGCGGCCACCTACACGGTCACCGACCGCCGCGTTCTGACGCGCACCGGCATCTTCACGCGCAGGGGCCACGACATTCCGCTGAACCGGATCAGTGACGTCTCCTACGAGAAGGGCGTGCTCGATCGGATGCTCGGATGCGGAACACTCGTCATCTCCGACGCCAGCACCCAGGGTCGAGTGTCGCTGCCGGACGTCCCCCACGTCGAGCAGCGCCAGCTGCAGATCTCAGACCTGCTCTTCCACGGCTCCCGAGCCGCAGGGTCCGATGCCGACCACTGACGATCCGCAGACCCGCCTCGACGCGGCCATCCTCGGCCGCACTCCCGAACTCACCGCGGAGCAGGCCGCTCAGGCCGCCGAGGTCCCGCTCGACGACGCGCGTCGGCTGTGGCGCGCCCTCGGCTTTCCCGAGGTGGGCAACGAGGCAGCCTTCACCCTCGATGACGTCGGCGCACTCGTTCGGGTTCGTGAGGCGTTCGAGGCCGGGGTCGACATCGACACCCTCACGCGGGTGACGCGTGCGGTCGGACGCACGATGGCGCGGCTCGCGGACTGGGAGGTGGCCAACCTCGTGCCGGAGTTCGAGGAGCTCTACGGATCGTTGAGCGACGAGGAGCGTCTCGACAAGGCCGTCGAGATGGTCAACGCGATCACGCCCAGCTTCGAGCTGTTGCTTCTCTACACCTGGCGTCGACACCTGGCGGCGACCGCATCGCGATCGGATGCGCTGGTCGGCTCGCACGACGAGGTGCACCTGACCGCGACGATCGGGTTCGCCGACCTGGTGAGCTTCACGGCCCTGAGCAACGAGCTCAACGACGACCAGATCGGTGACCTCGTGGAGGTCTTCGAGGCCCGCTGCCACGACGTCGTGGCGAGCAGCCGCGGTCGGATCATCAAGAGCATCGGCGACTCGGTGCTCTTCGTCTGCGATACGCCGGAGGACGCGATCGACATCGCCCTCGACCTGGTCGCGGTGATCGGTGGCGACCAGCGTCTGCCCGACATCAAGGTGGGCCTCGCGACCGGACCGCTCGTCCAGCGGATGGGTGACGTGTACGGGCCCGCGGTCAACCTGGCAGCACGACTGACGGCGGTGGCTCGGCGCAACCGCGTGATCATCGACCAGGAGACGGCCGAGCTGCTGTCGCCCGAGGACTTCGAGACGCGGCTCCTCCCTGCTCGACCGCTGCGCGGTTTCGGCGAGGTCGAGCCCTTGACCGTGAGGCGCACGCGCCCTCGCCACTAGATATCCTCCGCACGTGACTGAGACCCCCACCGTCGCGATCATCGGAGGCGGCCAGCTGGCCCGCATGATGGCCGAGCCCGCCGCAGCCATGGGCATTCCACTGCGGTTGCTGGCCGAGGCGGAGGGCGTCAGCGCGGCTCAGGTGATCGTCGACCACGAGGTCGGCGACTACCAGGACCTGGCGACCCTGCAGCACGTGACCGAGGGGTGCGCGGTCGTGACGTTCGACCACGAGCACGTGCCCACCGAGCACCTGCACGCGCTGGAGCAGAAGCTCGACGTGCGACCCGGCCCCGAGGCCCTCGTCTACGCGCAGGACAAGGGCCTCATGCGCCAGCGACTCGGCGAGCTCGGGGTTCCGTGCCCGCGCAACGCGATGGTCACCAGCGTTGACGAGGTCGTCGCGTTCGGGCTGCCCTGCGTGCTGAAGGTGACGCGCGGCGGTTACGACGGCAAGGGCGTCTGGTTCGTGCGGGAGGCGGCCGACGCCGCGGAGGCGTTCGAGCTCGGAGCACCCGTCCTGGCCGAGGAACTGGTCGACTTCCGCCGCGAGCTGTCAGCGATCGTGGCCCGATCACCGAGTGGTCAGGTCGCCGCCTACCCGGTCGTGCAGACCACTCAGACCAACGGCATCTGCACCGAGGTCGTGGCTCCTGCCCCCGACCTCGCCGAAGACCTGGCGCGCGAGGCCGAGCGAATCGCCATGACCGTCGTGGGCGAGCTCGGCGTGACCGGCGTGCTGGCGGTGGAGATGTTCGAGACGACCGATGGTCGTCTGCTCGTGAACGAGCTGGCGATGCGGCCTCACAACACCGGGCATTGGACCCAGGACGGCGCGATCACCTCGCAGTTCGAGAATCATCTCCGGGCGGTGCTCGACCTCCCGCTCGGGGCTCCCCATGCACGGGCGGCGTGGACGGTGATGGTCAACATCCTTCCCGTCGAGGGCGCCGCGCCCCTGTACGCCGGCTATCGCCACGCGTTGGCACGTGACCCGCGACTGCGGGTTCACCTGTACGGCAAGGAATTGCGCCCTGGGCGAAAAGTCGGCCATGTGAATGCGTGGGGCACCGATCTGGACGAGACTCTGGAGCGTGCCCGCCACGCAGCCGCGTGGTTCGCGGGCGAGTTGGGCGAAGAGAGCGAGTGACTGCGATGAGCGAGACGCCACTGGTCGGCATCGTGATGGGATCCGACTCGGACTGGCCGGTGATGAAGGCGGCCGCTGAGGCGCTCGAGGAGTTCGGCATTGCGCACGAGGCCGACGTTGTCTCCGCCCACCGCATGCCAGAAGAGATGATCGAGTACGGCAAGCAGGCCGCCGGACGTGGCCTCAAGGCGATCATCGCGGGCGCTGGCGGTGCGGCTCATCTTCCCGGCATGTTGGCGGCGGTCACGCCGCTGCCCGTCATCGGCGTCCCGGTTCCGCTGAAGTACCTCGACGGGATGGATTCACTGCTGTCGATCGTGCAGATGCCCGCGGGCGTGCCGGTCGCGACCGTGTCCGTCGGCAACGCGCGCAACGCGGGTCTGCTCGCCGCCCGCATCCTCGGGGCCAGCGACGACGCGCTCCGCCAGAAGATGGTCGACTTCCAGGCCGAGCTGAAGAGGGTCGCCCAAGAGAAGGGCAAGGCCGTCCGAGGCGAAGCCGCGCACCGTCTGGGCTTCTAGCGCGAGCCGTCAGTTCGGTAGCGGACGAAGCTCGGCACCGCCGCCGCGGCGACCACCACCAGGACGATCACGAGCAATCCGCCGCCGACGGCGGCTGCCGTCGTTCCCACCGCACTCGCCGCAAGACCATGAGCCACGTCGGCGATACGAGGACCACCCGCGACTACGACGACGAAGACACCCTGGAGCCTGCCCCGAACCTCCTCGTTCGCTGCGGTCTGCAGCATCGTCGTGCGGAAGGCCGCCGAGGCCATGTCAGCCGCACCGCCGATGATCAGGCCGAAGAGGGCGAGCCAGAGGAACGCGCCCGCCGCGCCGTGGCTGCTGCCGGACGCGAGTCCGAAGACAGCAATAGCGCCACCCCAGACCGCGATCGCAATCACGACTGCCAGTCCCTGACGGCGGATGCGAGACACCCAGCCCGAGAAGATCCCGCCCAGCAATGCTCCCAACGGGATACCCGCGAAGAGAAGGGCGAACGCGAGTCCACCGTCGGTCGGCCCGCCGAAGTCGACGTGAGCGATCTGGGGGAACAGCGCCCGCGGCATTCCGAAGATCATGGCGATGAGGTCCACCACGAACGACATCATCAGCACGGGGTGGCCACCGAGATAGCGGAACCCGTCGATGACCGAGGCGAGACCGGCGCGTGGCGACTTGCCGTGCGGTGGCATCGCCGGCAGTGCGATGACGGCGCCGAGAGTCGCGAACAACGTCAGGGTGTCGATGGCGTAGAGCCAGGAGAACCCGAAGACGGGGATCAGGGCGCCACCGATCAGCGGACCGCCGATCGCCCCGCCTTGGAAGACCGTCATCGACAGCGAGTTCGCTGCTGCCAGCTGATCCTTCGGAAGGATCCGCGGCAGCAGGGCGGTCCGAGCGGGCTGGTTGATCGCGAAGAAGGCCTGCTGAACGGCGAAGATGGCGAGGATCACCCACGGCGAGTTCACTCGGAGAGCCGCTTGGAGGAACAACAGTCCGCTGGAGACGATCAGGCCCATCGTGGAGATCTGGAGGAGCAGGCGCCGATCGATCGCGTCCGCGAGTGCGCCGCCGTACAACCCGAAGATCACCAGCGGGACGAGACCGAACACACCAGTCAGCCCGACATATGCGGACGAATTGGTCTGCGCGTAGATCTGAGCCGGGACCGAAACGACCGTCAGCTGCGCGCCGATCACCGTGATGATGCTGGCGACCCAGAGCCTCCGGAACTCCTTGACTCGGAGCGGCCGGGTGTCGGCAAGCATCGATTGAAGTCCGGCCACGGAGGGTCAATGTACGCGGGTCTGCCCACCGGTTCACGATCATTAACCAGCCGCTCACTTCAGCACTTAAACTCACGCCCATGACTGACTTCCCCTTGTATGGACTGTCCGAGGAGCACCAGGCCATTCGTGAGGCTGTGCGTGCGTTGTGCGACGCGAAGGTGGCGCCCTTCGCGGCTGAGGTGGATGAGGAGGCGCGCTACCCGCAGGAGGCCGCTGATGCCCTGCTGGCGGCGGACTTCCACGCCCCGCACGTGCCGGAGCAGTACGGCGGCGCCGGCGCGGACGCGCTGGCCACGGTGATCGTGATTGAAGAGGTCGCGCGGGCATGTGTGTCCTCCTCGCTGATCCCGGCGGTGAACAAGCTCGGCTCGCTCCCGGTCCAGATCGGTGGCAGCGAGGAGATCAAGGCCAAGTACCTGGGCAAGCTCGCGCGCGGTGAGGGTGGGTTCTCCTACTGCCTTTCGGAGCCCGACGCCGGCTCGGATGCCGCGAACCAGAAGACCCGCGCGGTCCGTGACGGCGATGGCTGGGTGCTCAACGGCGTGAAGCGCTGGATCACCAACGCCGGCGTCTCGGAGTACTACACGGTGCTCGCGATGACGGACCCGGAGAAGCGCTCGCGCGGCATCTCGGCCTTCGTGGTGGAGAAGTCCGATGAGGGTGTCTCCTTCGGTGCGAAGGAGAAGAAGCTGGGCATCAAGGGCTCGCCCACGCGTGAGGTCTACTTCGACAACGTCCGCATCCCCGGTGACCGGATCATCGGTGCGGAGGGTGAGGGCTTCGAGATCGCGATGAAGACGCTGGACCACACCCGCGTCACGATCGCCGCGCAGGCCGTCGGTGTCGCTCAGGGTGCGCTCGACTATGCGTTGGAGTACGCCCAGGAGCGCAAGCAGTTCGGTAAGTCGATCAGCGACTTCCAGGGCTTGCAGTTCCTGATCGCGGACATGGGCATGAAGGTCGAGGCCGCCCGCCAGATGACGTACGCGGCGGCCGGCAAGTCCGAGCGTGGCGACAAGGACCTGACCTTCTTCGGTGCCGCGGCGAAGTGCTTCGCCTCCGATGTCGCGATGCAGGTCACCACGGATGCGGTCCAGGTGCTGGGTGGCTACGGCTACACCCGTGACTACCCGGTCGAGCGCATGATGCGCGACGCCAAGATCACCCAGATCTACGAGGGCACCAACCAGGTCCAGCGGATCGTGATGGCCCGCCAGCTCCTCTCCGGCATCCAGTCGCAGCTCTAGCGAACGGTCACTTCTCGCGCGTGAGAAGTGACGGGTCGTTAGCGTGGGGAGTATGCCGATGATCGAGATTCCCGCTGCTGACGGAACCGCTGAGGCGTATATCGCCGGGCACGAGGTGGGGGAGACGCGACCCGGCGTTCTCTTCTTCATCGACGCGTTCGGGTTGAGGCTGCAGATCGAGCAGATGGTCGACCGGATCGCCTCGTGGGGTTACGTCGTGCTCGCGCCGAACCTGTTCTATCGCTCAGGCAGCGCGACGAGCCTCGCCCCGCAGCAGGACCTCCGGCTCCCGGGCGCGCGGGAGGCGTTCTTCGCGACCGTCGGAGAGCGCATGCAGGAGCTCACCGTGGATCGCCAGCGGCGCGACATCAGCGCGTACCTCGAGGTCCTCCGGTCGCTGCCCGCGGTTGCCGAGTCGGGGATCGGGGTGACCGGGTACTGCCTCGGCGCCCGACTCGCGACCTACGCCGCGGGCGATCATCCCGACGACGTCGCCGCGGTAGGCGGCTTCCATGGCGGTCGGCTGGTGACGGACGCGCCCGACAGCCCGCACCTCGGTCTTGCGAACGCGAAGGCGGAGTTCCTCTATCGCCATGCGGAGAACGACGGCTCGATGCCGCCCGAGGCGGTGGACGCGCTGGGTAGGGCACTCAGGGAGCATGGGCTGACCGCCAGCAACGACGTCTATCCCGGAGCCGCTCACGGCTACACGATGGCGGACACCTCGTCGTACAACGAGGAGGCCGCGGAGCGCCACTACACCGAGCTCAGGGCGCTGTTGGAGCGGGCGCTGGCTCCTCGCTGACCGCGTCCATCGAGATCTTGCGTGGCGCCCAGGGGTGTTGCCCGTAGAGGCGCCAGACGATGGCGGCGGTGATCCCGACGCAGCTGATGCCGGCGATCGCGTCGAGGAGGAAGTGGTTCGCGGTGCCCAGCACCACGAAGACCGTCCAGATCGGGTACAGGATGCCGAAGACCCGTAGCGCACGATTGCGGGCGAGGAAGAACAGGCAGAGTCCGCACCAGAGTGCCCAGGCGCAGTGCATGCTGGGCATCGCGGCGAACTGGTTGGTGGCGTCGGCGACCTTCGGGTCGGCCCACGATCCCCAGGTCTTGAAGTAGACGACGGTGTCGACGAAGCCGTCACCGGGAAGCAGTCGCGGCGGAGCCGTCGGGAAGATCCAGAATCCGATCAATCCGAGAACCGTTGTGCCGAGCAGCACATTGCGAATCGGAAGATAGCGATCACGGTGTTTCCAGAACACCCAGATCAATACGCCCGCAGTGAGCGGAAGATGCAATGTCGCGTAGTCGTAATTCGCGATCTCGGCCAGCCAGTGGTTGTTCACCAAGAGCTGGTTGAAGGCTTCCTCGAGGTCCAGGTGGAACCACTGTGTGACCTTGAGGACCTCGATCCCGTGGTTGATCGCCTCGACGGGTTGGAGCTTGACCATGTTGCGGACGTGCTCATAGGCAACGTCGAAAGCCACGATCAGAAGGATTTCGAACCACCAGATCGGGACCCGATTCTGGATTCGGAACCAGCGTGGAAGGCGGTCCTGCCAGCGTCTCCTTGAGGATCGGGAGGGTTCGAGGGGCGCCTCGTCCTTGGTCCCGTCCTGCGAAGTGACGCTCATGTGAAACCTATCCGAATAGTTAGTGTCTCCGGGATAGAGTACGACGCCCTAACGACCGAATCGAATTACTTATTCCCGGCGATGTGTCTCACCAAAGGTCGCCGATGTCGCCTGCACGGCCCTTGAAGGCAGGCTCTCGCTTCTCCAGAAATGCGGCGACACCCTCTTTTCCATCGCCCACGGAGGCGTGCCACATGGCGAGGGAGTCAGCCCGGTGGGCCTCGATCGGGTGGTCGACGGAGCTGTTCCGGTAGAGCAGCTTCTTGGCCATGGCGAGAGCGGTGGCGGACCGTCCCTTCACGAATCCGCGGGCCAGCTCCTGAGCCGTCGACAGCAGCTCGTCGGGCTCGTGCACCGATCGGACCAGTCGACCCGCCAGCGCCTGCTCGGCGGTCAGGATGTCGGCGGAGTAGACCCACTCGAGGGCCTGCTGGATGCCCACGATGCGCGGGAGGAACCAGGACGACGCTGCCTCGGGGACGATGCCCAGCCTCCCGAAGACGAACCCGATTCGTGCCTGCGTCGAAGCGAGTCGGATGTCCATGGCGCAGGTCATCGTGGCGCCGATGCCCACCGCGGCGCCGTTGATGGCGGCGAGGACGGGCTTCGGGCAGTCGTGGATCGCGAGCGTCACCTTGCCGCCGGTGTCACGGACGCCGGACTGCCAGGGCTCCTCGGTGAGGTGATCGCGCAGGTCGGAGGCCGTCGGGTTCAGCGTCTCGTCGAGGCCGAACACGTTGCCGTCGGCGCTGAGGTCCATGCCCGCGCAGAACGCCCGGCCGGAGCCGGTCACCACGATCGCGCGGATCTCGTCGTCGGCAGCAGCCGCCAGGAAGAACTCCTGCAGCTCGCGAGCCATCGTCAGGTTGAACGCGTTGAGCGCATCCGGGCGATGCAGGGTCAGAGTGCAGACGCCGTCGGCGTCGGTGTCGACGAGGAGCGTGTCGAAGGCGTAGTTCGTCATTGCGGAAGTCCTGTCGGGGTGCAGAGGCTCTTGGGGATGCTGCCGGTGTCGTCGTTCTTGAAGTACTTCAGCAGCGCGAGCGCCCGGGTCCTGTCCCAGTCGACGTTGAGGTTCGCGATGGGCATGCTGCAGGTCTTGGTGGCACCACCCATCGCGCGGGCGAAGCTGATCATGTTCCAGATGCTCATCGTGTTGTCGACGGTGAGACCGGTGACCGCCGCGTTGTTGATGGCCAAATAGCGCCACGGCAGCACGAAGGTCCAGATCGACTTCGCCTTCGCGCCGACCTCGTGGACGATGGTGCGCTGATGCTGGGCGCGCGCGATGTCCCCGAGGGCGAAGGCGTGCCGTGAACGTGCCCAGCCGAGTGCCGTCAGTCCGCCTGCGTTCTGGCAGCCCTTCTTCACGTGGAGGTCGGCCAGCGGATCGTTGATCGCGTACGTCGGGCAGATCTGCACGCCACCCACGGCGTCGACCGCCTGCACGAAGCCACCCAGGCCGATAGCGACGTAGTGGTTGATATAGAGACCGGTGGTGTTCTCGATCGTCTGGATCAACAGCTTGGGTCCGCCGTAGTAGTAGGCCGAGTTGATCTTGCCGATGCCGTGGCCCGGGATCGGGACCCAGGAGTCGCGGGGGATCGAGAGCAGGGTGGCGGGCCCATTACCCATGTGCAGGATCATGATCGTGTCCGTGCGGCCCGCGTCCTGAGCGACGTTGCCGACCCCGAGCACCTTGCGCTGATGTGCCGAGAGCCCGCGCCGACTGTCCGATCCGACCAGGAGGAAGTTGGCGCCCTGACCCTGGGCCGGTCGGGTACCCGAGGGGAACGCGTTCACCCGCTCGATCTTCTGCCACGAGATGAGCGGAACGACGATGAGGAACGCCAGCCATGCCACCAGCGGAAGCACGACGAAAAGCAGGATGACCCGCTTCCACTTGACGCGCACCTGCGGAGGGCGCGGACCGGTCGGTCGTTGGGGTGGAAGGATCCGCCCGCCAGGGCCGGGTGTGATGGGCGGAGCGGCGTTCCGGGGCCGAGCGGTCGACGCGTTCGACTGCCGCGGAACAGTGGGCATCATCCGAGTGGCGTCGTCGTTCATCCCGCGGGACTTGTCGCCGTAGAGCCAGTCGAAGTCCTCGCCGTCGGGCGGGCCCTGGCGCGGGCCGTCAGGTGGAAAGGGCATGGATCGACGCTACCGTGCGGACTGTGGAATCTCCTGAACCCAGCGGGCTGCCGCCGGCCTACGGACGTGTGACGTTGACCCTACTGGCGGACGTCACTCACACGAATCTCTTAGGAAATGTCCACGGCGGCGTGGTGATGCGGTTGGTCGACTCGACCGCAGGCGCAGCGGCGGGTCGGCACAGCGGCGGTCCCGCGGTAACAGCGGCGATGGACGAGATGGCCTTTCTCGCTCCGGTTCACGTGGGAGACATCCTGCGAGCCAGTGCCCAGGTGAACTGGGCGGGCCGAACCTCGATGGAGGTCGGGGTCCGCGTCGAGGCCGAGCCGTGGAACCAGGCCGGCATCGAGCCGGTGCACGTCGCCTCCGCTTATCTGGTCTTCGTGGCCATCGACGCCAACGGCGAGGCACGCGAGGTGCCACCACTCCTCCCCGAGACACCAGCCGAGGAGCGACGGCTCCGCGAGGCCGAGATCCGTCGCGCTCATCGCCTGGCGAAACGGGCAGAGATCATGGACGGGCGCGACACGGGCCCGCTGGCCCTGAACCCGGACCACGGCGGTCGATAGGGTTCTCGCCGTGCCAGGCTCTGATCCGCGCGTTGCGGCCGTCGTCGTGACATTCAATCGTCGCGATCTGGTCACCCGGCTGCTGGACGCCCTTCGCTCCACGCCGGAGCTTGACGAGGTGATCGTGGTCGACAACGCCTCGACCGACAGCACGCCGCAGATGCTGAGGGACCTCGACTCCGCGGCCGGAGTGCCTGTGCACGTCATCGAGCTGGCCACGAACACCGGGGGAGCCGGCGGGTTCCACACGGGACTCGCGGCCGCGATGGACCGCGGCGCCGACCTCGCCTGGCTGATGGACGACGACGGCGTTCCCGAGCCCGGCTGTCTCGCCCGCCTCCTCGAGGTGAACGGCGAGCTCGACTTCTGGGGACCCGCCGTGCTCAAGGAGAACGACCTGTCGCAGCTGTGCTTCCCGATCAGACTTCCCGGTCGCACGTCCGTGGTCTCGCGGATGGACGACGTCAACGCAGCGGCCGACGAGAACAGGCTGCTCCCGGGGATCGTGATCCCCTTCAACGGGGTACTGGTCACGCGTGAGCTGGTGGAGCGCATCGGGCTCCCGCGTGAGGAGTTCTTCATCTGGGGTGACGACCACGAGTTCCGCCTGCGCGCCGAGCGTGCCGGTGCCCGGATCGCGACCGTCGTGGACGCCCACTTCCTGCATCCGGCGACCGATGACCTGGGCACTCCGATGATGTTCGGCAAGACGACCTACAACCACACTCCGAGCGACCTCAAGCACTACTGCATGGCGCGCAACAACGTGGTCAACCTGCGCGAGTACCGAGGCTGGCTGCACGTCTTCGCGTTCATCGTGAAGACCGTCTGGTTCTACAGCTTCACGCGCCCGTCGGTCGCTCGCCTTCGTCTCAGCGAGCAGGGCATCCGTGCCGGACTGCGCAACGACTTCTCCGGCCATGCACGCTTCCTTCAGGCCCGGGCCTAGCCATGTCCGAATCCGTCGCCGTCGTCGTCGTCACCTACACCCGGGCCGACATGCTGCCCGGGCTCCTGGAAGGGCTCGCACAGCAGACGCGACCCGCCGACGCCGTCTACGTGGTGGACAACGCCAGCACCGACCACACCGCGGAGATCCTGTCGGCGCGACAGGGTCTTCCACTCGAGGTCATCACCACAGGCGAGAACCTCGGCGGCGCGGGAGGCTTCCACCTCGGCCTCCGCACGGCGTGGGAGGCCGGTCACGATCGGTTCCTGCTGATCGACGACGATGTGGTGCCGGCGCCGGAGTTCCTCGCGGTGATGCTCGCCCATCCGGGACCCTGCCAGATGGCGGTTCGCGAGGACCTGCAGGGACGGTTGGTCGAGACGGCGGCGATCCGATTCGATCTCGACACCCCGCTGGCCATCCGACCCAAGACGGCCCGCGTCGACTCGACCTACGCCGACCGCAGGGCGTTGCCGGCCGAGGTGGCCGTGGAAGCGGTCGCGTTCGAGGGCTTCTTGGCGCGCCGCGAGGTGATCGACACCGTCGGTCTTCCGGACCCGTCCTTATTCATCTTCTACGACGACGTC
>JBQCDC010000178.1:0-3801 GCA_051961575.1 Marmoricola sp. | reverse complement strand
GGCTTCTTCCGCGCCAAGACCGAGTCGCTCCTCAAGCTGAGCGCCGCCCTCGTCGATCGCTTCGGCGGCGAGGTGCCGCCGCGTCTCGAGGACCTGGTCACGCTTCCGGGCGTCGGACGCAAGACCGCGAACGTGGTGCTGGGCAATGCCTTCGACATCCCGGGGATCACGGTCGACACCCACTTCGGTCGCCTGGTGCGCCGCTTCGGTTGGACCGAGGAGACGGATCCGGTCAAGGTCGAGTTCGCCGTCGGGGCACTCTTCCCCAAGCGGGACTGGACGATGCTCAGCCATCACGTGATCTGGCACGGGCGTCGCATCTGCCATGCCAAGAAGCCGGCGTGTGGCGCCTGCCCCTTGGCGTCCATCTGCCCGTCGTACGGGGAGGGTCCGACCGACGCCGCCGCAGCCGCCAAGCTCGTCCGCACGCAAGGACCGGCGTGAACTGGCGTCACGGGCTGCTCGTCGCGGCGCTCGGCCTCGTGGCGTCCGCGTGCGGGGTGGCCCCGCAGTTGAGTGGGTCGCCGAGCGTCTCCGTCGACACGCCGGCGCTGCGTGCCGCGAAGGCGGCCGCTCACATTCAGACGTGCCCGACCACGACGGCTCAGCCCACCGGGCAGCTTCCCAAGGCAGCGCTGCCGTGCCTCGGGGGTGGTCCGTCGGTGTCACTCGCGTCCCTGCGGGGTCCGATGGTGATCAACGTCTGGGCGCAGTACTGCGGACCCTGCCGCGCGGAGATGCCGCACCTCGAGGCGTTCGCCAAGAAGTACGCCGGTCGCGTGGCGGTGCTCGGCGTGGACTACCAAGACTTCCAGCCGGACGTGGCCATCGCGTTCGCCAAGTCCGTCGGCGCGACCTATCCGCTGGTGGCCGACTTCGCGCCGGTCATCCACACCAACGTGCTGCCCGAGACCATCCTGCTCGACGCCAACGGCAAGATCGCCTACCAACAGCCGATCGCTCTCACCAGCGAGGCCGAGCTCGAGCAGCTCGTCTCCCAGCACCTGGGCGTCAAGCCATGAGCTATCCCGCGTGGCTCGAGCCCCTCCGTGACGGAGCGCAGCGGATCGAGGCCACCGACCTCACCAAGTTCCTCCCGCCCGACGACGCCAACCCGCGCGAGGGTGCCGTCCTCATGCTTTTCGGGGAGGGGCCCGAGGGACCCGACATCCTTCTCACCGAGCGCTCGCACACGATGCGCTCGCAGCCCGGCCAGATCTCGTTCCCTGGCGGCGGAATCGACCCCGATGACGAGGACGCCGTCGCGGCGGCCATGCGCGAGGCCAAGGAGGAGGTCGACCTCAGCCCGGAGGGCGTCGAGATCCTCGCGACGCTGCCGCGGCTCTGGCTGCCGCCGAGCAACTATGCGGTCACCCCGGTGATGGCGTGGTGGGAGAAGCCGAGTCCGGTGCACGCGGTGGACCCGGCGGAGGTTCACGCCGTCTTCCGGATCCCGCTCTCGGAGCTGCTCGACCCCACCCATCGCGTCACGTTCACCCACCCGATCGGCTACTCGAGCCCGGGCTTCCTCATCGGCCCGGACAAGTCGTTGATCCTCTGGGGCTTCACCGCGGGCATCCTCAACAAGCTCTTCGACTACGTCGGCATGACTAAGCCCTGGGACGAGTCGCGGACCATGGAGCTGCCCGACTCGATGCTGCGGAGTCCACGATGAACGCCCTCGACTGGGTCCTGATCCTGCTGGCCCTGCTCTACGCACTCTCGGGCTACTGGCAAGGACTGATCGCCGGGGCGTTCGCCACCCTGGGGCTGTTGTTCGGCGGGGTCATCGGCGTGTGGGTCGCGCCGTGGATCCTCGGGTCGGTCTCGCCCAGCATCTGGGTCTCTCTGACGGCGATCGTGATGGTCCTGTTCGTCGCGCTCGTCGGTCAGGCGGCGTTCCAGATGGTCGGGGTGAAGGCGCGCAACGCGATCAGCTGGCAACCGATCCGCGCTCTTGACGCCGTCGGGGGCTCGGTCCTCTCGGCGGTCGCCGTTCTGGTCGTCGCCTGGGCGCTCGGAGTGGCAGTCAGCGGCGCTGACATCCCGGGCCTGTCCACGATGGTCCGCAGCTCGAGCGTGCTCAGCGAGGTCAACTCCCTGATGCCACAGTCGGCTCAGCAGACGCTACGCGCCTTCGACCGGGTGGTCGGCACCCAGTTCCCGCGCTACCTCGAGCCGTTCGCGCAAGAGGACATCGTGTCGACCGAGCCGCCACCGCCGGGGATCGGCCGGGACGCCGCTGTGGTGCGTGCCGGCGCCTCGGTCTACCGCGTGCTCAGCAACAACAGCTGCGGTCAGGGCATCGAAGGCACCGCGTTCCTCTACGCGCCCGGCCACCTGATGACCAATGCGCACGTCGTTGCGGGCGTTCGCGATCCCAACGTGAAGATCGACGGCCAATACGTCAGCGCCCGGGTCGTCTACTACAACCCGGATCTCGACATCGCGGTGCTGTCCGTGCCGAGCCTGCGCGGGCCGTACCTGCGCTTCGATCGCAACGGCAGCGCTGGTGAGGCGGCGGCCGTCCTCGGCTACCCGGAGAACGGTCCCTACAACGTGCAGCCCGCCCGCATCCGTGCCGACCAGCGCCTCCGCTCGCCGGACATCTATGGCAACGGAGCGGTGGTCCGCGACGTGTTCTCGGTACGCGGAAAGATCCGCCCCGGCAACTCCGGTGGGCCGTTGGTGTCCGCGAAGGGCCAGGTTCTCGGCGTCGTCTTCGCCGCGTCGGTTACCGACAGCCAGACCGGCTACGCGCTGACGGCCGACCAGGTCTCAGGGGCGGCGGCGCAGGGTCTCACCTCGTCGCAGACGGTCGGGACCGGCGGCTGCGCCTGAGAGCTGACGGCTCGAGCGTGAGAAGTGACGGCTCGGTGGTTAGCCGCGCTTGAGCGCGCTGGGCATCTGCTTGGCCTGCGCGATCGCGCGCTTCGGCGGGCGGATCTTCTTGAGGAAGACCACGCCGATGATCGCAAGCAGCAGCGCGAACACCAGGTAGCCGCCGAACACGATCAGGAAGCAGTACGCCAGGTCGAGGCCACTCATGTGGATGAAGTACGCGATCGCGACCGATCCGAAGATGACCCCGAGCAGCACGATGAAGCCCGCGAACGCGAACAGCCCGCCGCCGACAAGACCGGCCTTCACGCTGACCGAGACCTCGGCCTTGGCGAGCTGGACCTCGGCCTGGATCAGCGAGGAGATGTCGCGACTGACGCCAGCAACGAGTGCGCCAACAGTGGGCTCTTCCTCAGTCGTGACCGGTTCGCGGTGTGACATCGCCAACTCCTCCTAGAGCGTGCTGTGCATGCCTGCCAGACCCTACCCTGCTGCATCCGCGGGCTCAGCGGTACCAGGGGCGGTCTCGCGTCTCAGCCCGAGGACGAGAACTCCGATGACAGCTGCCACTGCCGACGCCGTCAGAGCGGCGGTCTTCGCGTCGGCGATGCGCTCGTCGGCGTAGGCCAAGTCGCTGACCAGGAGGGCGACGGTGAATCCGATTCCCGCGATGAACCCGAGGCCCACCAGGTCCCGCAGACCTGCCCCCGAGTCGTTCCAACGGCGGCCGGTGAGAGCGCCGGTGGCGAGGGTTCCGGCCGCGATGCCGAGCGGCTTGCCGACGACGAGCCCGAGCAGCACGCCCCAGAACACCCGGTCGTCGAACATGCCGTTGCCGCCGATGGCCACGCCGGCGCTGGTCAGGGCGAAGACCGGAACGACGAGACCAGCGCTCCAGGGAGCAAGCGCATGCTCGAGTCGCTCGCTCACCGGCGTCAGGAGCGCCAGCACGACGCCGGC
>JBQCDC010000177.1:0-2331 GCA_051961575.1 Marmoricola sp. | reverse complement strand
CGTCCCCAGCACCGTGCTGACCTCGTCGCGAAGTCTCGTCTGGATATCCGGGTGCCGCCCGAGCAGGTGCAGTGCGAAGGTGAGCGAGGTGGACGTGGTCTCGTGACCGGCCAGCAGGAAGATCAGGATCTGGTCGCGCACGTCGTCGACGGTGAAGCGGTCATCGCCGTCGAGCGCGGCGACCAGCAGGCTGGTCAGGTCGTCGCCGACGCCCGGATTCTGGCGGCGCTCCGCGATGACCGAATCGCACAACTCGTAGAGCGCGGTCTGCGACGAGCTCGCTCGGCGGTTGGATGGCGTCGGCACGCCCAGCGGAAGCGGGAGAAGCATCATCGCCCGCTCGATCATCGACCGGTTGATGCGCGGGAACTCCTCGTTCACGATCGCCTCGCGATCACCGAGGTCGGTCCCGAACAGCACCCGACACACCACCTTCAGCGTGAAGTGCGTCATCTCGGCGTTCAGATCCACGGGGCCCTGGGCGCCCCGAAGGTTCTGAGCAAGGCCGTCGATCTCCTCGAGGATCTGGTCGAGGTAGCCCTCGACGCGCGTCCGCGTGAAGATCGGTTGCACCAGGGTCTTCTGGCGACGCCAGTCCTCTCCCCACGCGGTCAGGATCCCGTCGCCGAGGAGCCGGCGGATCTGCTTGTAGACCCGGTTCTCCTTGGGGAAGTTCGCGTACGACTTCGCGCTCAGGAGCAGCTCGGCGGCCTCCGGCGAGTGCGTGATGAAGATTTCCGGGGCGATCTTGGCGGGACCCAGCGAGACCCGCACGACGTCCTGGCCCGGGGTGTACGTCGAGCGGAAGAAGGTGAGCTGGTTGTCCATCACGCTGCGCAGAGCAGCGCGACCGCGGACCTCGTGCACTGGAGGAAGAGTCACCGTCGCAACATAACGGCGACGAGGTGAGCCCGGATAGGTCCGGGGCGGGGTTTGGGTGGGCCTAAGAGGACTTGAACCTCTGACCTCTTCCTTATCAGGGAAGCGCTCTAACCGTCTGAGCTATAGGCCCGCTTTGGTTTAAAACCGACCGGAAGGCTATCCCATCGGCTGGGTTTCGAACAAAACGGTGGTCTCGATACACCGAGCTTCGCTCGGCACTCGACCGGCGAATCAGCGTTCCTCGGCGAACGTGCCCTCGACTCCACCGAGAAGGTTCGCCGACAGGTTGTACAGGAACGCGCCCAGCGTCGCGATCGCGGTGAACATGATCGCGTCGATGACCGCAGCCAGCATCGTGAACCCGACCACCCGGCCGAGGCCGATGTAGTTGGTGATGTCGAACGGAACCGTCGTGGTGTTGCCGACTGTCTGGCGCACCGAGTGGTTGATCGAGGTCCACACGCCGGCACCCGACAGGATCAGCCAGATCATGAACACGGCCACCACGGTGGCGATGCCGAAGACGATCGACAGCAGGAACGTCGTGCGCATCACCGACCAGGGGTCGAGGTGCACGAGGCGCAGGCGTGCCGTGCGGGTCCGGGGGTCGTTGGGCGCTCCGACCGCCGGGCGACTTGCGCGCTCAGCGACGGTCTTCACTACGGTCGGCTTCCTAGAAGCCATCACGCCTCCTCATTCGGGGTCTCGGGCTGAGCCTCCACGGACTCAGATCCCTCGGCGACCTCGCCCCCCTCGATCGCTTCGCCCGAGTTTTCCTCAGAATCATCGGTTCGCTCAACTGAGCGGGCTACTGCTGCCACGCTGTCGCCGCCCTTGGGCGTGACGAACTTGACACCCATCGTCGATCGTCCGGTGGCTCGGAACTCGCTGTTGATGGGGCTGCGGACCACCTGACCCGCCGCCGTCACCGACAGCACCTCGTCGCCCTCGACCACGATGAACGCACCCACGAGCACGCCGCGGTCCTCGTTGGCCAGCGCCATCGCCTTGATGCCGAGGCCGCCGCGACCCTGGGGCCGGTACTCCTCGATCACAGTGCGCTTGGCGAACCCGCCGTCGGTCATCGTGAACACGTACTGCTGGACCGGGTCCTCCTCGGCGCCGGCCCGGATCACCGACATCGAGAGCAGCGAGTCGCCCTCGCGGAACTTCATGCCGGTCACACCCGACGTCGCTCGGCCCATCGGCCGCAACTGGGTGTCATCGGCGGTGAAGCGGATCGATTGACCCTTCCGCGACACCAGCAAGATGTCGTCGTCTCCCGAGACCAATTCGGCGCCGATGAGCTCGTCGTCCTCGTCGCGGAAGTTGATCGCGATGACGCCGGCCTGGCGCGGGCTGTTGTAGTCGACCAGCTTGGTCTTCTTCACCAGGCCCTTGCGGGTCGCCAGCACCAGATACGGCGCCTGGTCGTAGTCGCGAATGGCG
>JBQCDC010000176.1:0-10920 GCA_051961575.1 Marmoricola sp. | reverse complement strand
TCGGCGCGGCTGCGGCCGGCCTCTTCCCGCAGACGCCAGGAGTCGCCGATCCAGTTTCTGCGCACGGCCAACACCTCAACGGCGTAGGTCACGAACGGCGGGATCGAGGCGAGCAGAGCCCCGATGCCGCGGCGGGTTGTCCAGCGCTGGTCGACCCAGACGGTGACCGTGGTGACGACGTAGGTGATGAAGACGATGCCGTGGATCATCCCGAAGACCTTCACACCGACCTCGGTGGTGTGGGTGACGTACTTGAGGAACATGCCGAACAACAGCAGCGCCCAGGTGATCGCCTCTGCGATGGCGATGCGACGGAAGACGGTCAGCGGGCGGGACAGGAAGCTCACGGGGTCGAAGGCTACCTAGGGCGCCAAGCGGCGGACGGGTCGGCGCCAATCAGCCGCCCGCCATGGCACCGACCACGACGAAGGGCTCTCGGCCCGCGACCACCTGGTCTGGCAGCGGGGCATCCGGCTCGTCATGGGACCGGTCCTCCGCACAGGCGAAGAACCGCACGAACGGGCGTCGTTGGCCGGTCGCCCGGTCACGGATGGTGCCTCGCAGCATCGGGTACTCGGACTCGAGCGCGTCGAGAACTGAACGTTGGGTCACGTCGCCGACCACCTCGACCGAGACGTCACCGTGAATATCGGCCAGAGTGCGGAGATGAGCGGGCAGCACCACGCGGATGGTCTGGGACGTCACGGTGTCACCGCAATGTCTGTACTTCGACGGACAGGACGGAGGGCAGGTCGCGGACGATCGCCGACCATGAGTCGCCTGAGTCTCTCGAGGCGTAGACCTGGCCGCCGCTCGTGCCGAAGTACAGACCGCAGGACTCGTGCGAGTCCACGGCCATAGCATCGCGCAGGACGTTGAGGTAGCAGTTCTCCTGAGGCAAGCCTTCGGTGAGCGCCTCCCATTCGTTGCCGCCGGTGCGGCTCCGGTAGACCCGCAGCTTGCCCTCGGGCGGAAAGTGCAGCGAGTCGCTCGTGATCGGTACCACGTAGATCGTCGTCGGCTCGTGCGCGTGCACGGTGATCGGGAAGCCGAAGTCAGTGGGGAGATTCCCGCTGACCTCCTGCCAGGTCGCCCCGGCGTCCTTGCTGCGCATCACGTCCCAGTGCTTCTGCATGTAGAGAACGTCGGGGTTGCTGGGGTGTCGGGCGAGATTGTGGACGCAATGTCCTACCTCGGAGTCCTGATCTGGAATCTCTCCTGACCGCAGGCCTTTGTTGGCCGGCTGCCAGGTCTGCCCGCCATCGGAGGTGCGGAACACGCCGGCGGCCGAGATCGCGATGTGGAGGCGTTCGGGATCCGTCGGATGTTCCAGGATCGTGTGCAGGCACATTCCGCCAGCGCCCGGCTGCCACTGAGGTCCGGTGTCGTGCTGGCGAAGGCCCGAGAGCTCTGTCCAATGCAGGCCACCGTCCGTGGACTTGAACAGCGCGGCGTCCTCGACCCCTGCGTAGACGGTCTCCGCGTCATGCACTGACGGCTCAAGGTGCCACACTCGTGTGAAGGACCACGGTCGCAGGGTGCCGTCGTACCACTGGTGCTCGCCTGGGACGCCGTCATAGGTGAAGTCGTTTCCGACAGGTTCCCACGAGCGGCCACCGTCGTCGGAGCGCTGGATCACCTGCCCGAACCAGCCGTTGCTCTGGGAGGCGTAGATCCGGTCCGGATTCAGCGGCGATCCCTTGAGGTGGTAGACCTCCCAGCCCGGAAAATGAGGCCCGCTGACATCCCACTTCCTCCGCTCATCGTCAGAGGTGAGGATGAAGGCACCCTTGCGAGTGCCGACCAGAACACGTGTGCCAACCATGGGATCGATCCCTTCGCACCTGACTCACTGCGACGTTACCCGTTGGGACTGCTAAGCGCATCGACTAGCCGACCTGCTCGAAGAATGAGTGCCCACCCTCCATGCTTGTCGTCGTGACCCGCGACAAGCAGCCGGAAGTCTCCGCTCGGATCCAGTCCGTCCTCCTCGGCGAAGAACCGACGATGACACGCCTCGAGCTCGCCGAACGCGCGGGCGTCGATCTCGAGATCGCCGAGGTGCTCTGGCGACTGCTCGGCTTCCCACACGTGGCCGATGACGAGATCGCGTTCAACACAGCCGACCTCGAGGCGCTCGTCCTGAGCAAGGAATTGATGGACTACGGCGTCATTTGGGCCGACTCACAAGCGGCCCTGGTCCGAACGGTGGCACGCAGCTTCGCACGGCTGGCGGAGTGGCAGACGCGCATCCTCGCAGAGGTCGGCCACTCCGGCGAGATCAGCGATGACAACTACGTCGCCCTGGTCGGCGAGGTCGTGCCTCGCATCGAGACGCTGCAGAACTACGTCTGGCGCAGGCACCTGGCGAGCGCCTCGGCGTCGCGACTGACGACCGAGGAGACCGCGACCGGCGGCACGCACCTCGCGATCTGCTTCGTCGACATCGTCGGCTACACGTCGCGCAGCAAGGAACTCGACGAGGCCGAGCTCATCGACTGGATCGAGCGCTTCGAGGCCGAGGTCACCGGCGTCGTCATTGACCACGGCGGGCAGGTCATCAAGACGATCGGCGACGAGGTCCTGTTCGTCGTCGACGACCCGCGTCAGGCCGTCGAGGTCGGACTGATCCTCGCCAGTCGCGGAAGCGACGAGCACGACTCCTTCCCCAACGTCCGCGTCGGTACCGCGTACGGCAACGTCGTCCGTCGACTCGGAGACGTGTTCGGCCCGACGGTCAACATCGCCGCACGCCTCACCGCGATCGCACGACCGGGAACGGTCATCGTCGACCAGGGCGTGCACGACCTGCTCTGCCGCGAGCACGCCCCCGAGACGACCCGCGCCGATGACATCACCTTGCGGCGACTCCCCCGAGCGTCGGTCAAGGGCTACAGCCGCCTAGAGAGCTGGGCCGCCCGCCGCCCCCGCTAGCCGCCCGGAGGCCGCGCTAGAGCACGAGCCTGCGCGACGTCCCCGGGGGTCGGGGACGAGCCTGCGAGCACTCCCGGGACGGCGTGGCTGCGCGTGGCGAGCGAAGCGAGACACGCAAGCAGACACGGCTACACGGGCAGGGCTGTGCTCGCCGGCTCGGCCCCGGCCCTCGCAGCCCCAGACCCGCCTCAGACCATCTCCGGCACATGCAAGTGCGCGTACGCGAGCTCGAACTCACGCACGTCGGCGATCTCCCCTCCCGCATGCCGAGCGGTGTTCTGGGTCAGACCACGTTCGAGACCATCGCTGGCCATCATGGCCTCGCTGTTCTCCCAGCACGTGGTCGTGCACCCGATCCCGGTGAGGTCGTTGATCAACAGGCTCGCGCTGCAGAAGCCCGAGAGGTCCTCGATCTGCGGAAGGATCACGACCCGGAAGTTCTCGGCCATCGTCTGAACGTCGCCCTCGATCCACGTCACGCGAGCGCAGTCGCCGTGGTGACTGCGGTGCATCACCGCGATCTCCCATTCGTCGACCTGCATGGAGTTACCCAGCAGATCGCGGCCACGATCACGCATCGTCCGCAACTTCTCGTCGCTGGCGATCATCGTGGGCATGTCCCTCCACGAGCTCGTGACGATGCACTGTCCCGTCGTGCGGTCAACGAGCAGCGAGAGTCCTCGACTTCCTTCGATGCCATCAAGCATCGGCGCGACCTCGTTCTTGACGAGCTTGATACCCGCCTCGACGCCGTCCGGCCTGCCATGGAATGTGGTTGAACGCGCGAACACGACCCACTCCCGTCCGAGTCGGGGCAGTGCCCGGGCCGGCACTGCCGGTTCCTCTCTGCCTACTCCAACATCAGCGGACACGCCAGCCGTGACTGGCGAGTAACCAGCGTGAACGCGGTAGTTGAGGAAGATCACACTCTTGAACCGCGTTCTCAAGTTTGTGAATCCGTGCACATGCGAGATAAACGAGGTGTGGACAACATTCACAACGCGCACCCGTCAGATGTGAGGCCTACCGACATCCTTCTCATCGGCGGCGGAATCATGAGCGCCACCCTCGCTGCCCTGGTCACCGAGCTCGAGCCCACCTGGAGCATCCGCATCCTCGAGCGTCTCGACCGCCCCGCGCGGGAGAGCTCCGGCCCGTGGAACAACGCCGGCACCGGCCACTCCGCCCTCTGCGAGCTGAACTACTCGCCGCAGAACGCCGATGGCACCGTCGATGTGTCCAAGGCGATCGAGGTGAACGAGCAGTTCCAGATCTCGCGCCAGCTCTGGTCGTTCCTGGTTCAGGCTGGACGCATCCCGGACCCGAGCGCGTTCATCCACCCGACCCCGCACATGAGCTTCGTCTGGGGCGCCGACAACGTCGCGTACCTCAAGGAACGCCACCGCCTCCTCGCCGCCCACCCGCTCTTCGAGGGCATGGAGTTCTCCGACGACCCCGCGCAGATCGCCGCATGGGCGCCGCTGCTGGTCGAGGGCCGCACTGGTGACGAGCCGATCGCGGCCACCTACTCGACCCTGGGCACCGACGTCGACTTCGGCGCGCTGACCAAGATCCTCCTCGACTCCGCGGCCGAGCAGGGTGCGACGATCGACTACAACGCCGACGTCGACAACATCGTCCGTGGCGTGGACGGCCTCTGGCAGGTCACCGGCGTCCACCGCGGCGAGGCGTTCCGCCACTTCGCGCGCTTCGTCTTCGTCGGCGCGGGCGGTCAGGCGCTCACGCTGCTCCAGAAGTCGAAGATCCCCGAGATCCGAGGCTTCGGTGGATTCCCGGTCAGCGGCGAGTTCCTGCGCACCTCCAACCCGGAGGTGGTCGCCCGCCACCACGCCAAGGTGTACGGCAAGGCCGCGGTGGGCGCTCCCCCGATGTCGGTGCCGCACCTGGACACGCGCGTGGTCAACGGCGAGACCAGCGTGATGTTCGGCCCGTATGCCGGTTTCAGCCCGCGCTTCCTCAAGAACGGCTCACTGCTCGACCTGTTCAAGTCGATCCGCTGGCACAACCTGATCCCGATGATCAAGGCGGGCCTCACGAACATCCCGCTGACCATCTACTTGATCACGCAGTTGCTCGCCAGCCCGAAGAAGAAGTTCGCCGAGCTCCAGGAATTCTTCGGCGACGCGACCATGGCGGACTGGGAGCAGATCACCGCCGGACAGCGCGTCCAGGTGATCCGCCCCGACGGCGTGCTTCAGTTCGGAACCGAGGTCATCACGCACCTCGACGGCTCGATCGCCGGACTGCTCGGCGCCTCCCCCGGCGCCTCGACGGCCGCTCCGATCATGTTGGAACTTCTTGAGCGCTGCTTCCCGCGCTACTGGAAGTCCTGGGAGCCGCGCATCACCGAGATCGTGCCGAGCTACGGCACGGCGCTCGCCGACGACCCGGCCTTCGCCCGCGAGGTGCACGAGCGCACGTCCAAGGTCCTCGAGCTCGACCGCCACTAGGCCGAGCCGTCAGGTTGCTGGGAGTGGCTCGGCCGGCTCCGGAATGTTGGGGTCGGGAATGTCCGGCTCCGACGGCGGCGTCCACGGGTCCGGCCTCGGTGGGCTGGGTGGTTCTATCGGCGGTTGTGGTTTCGGCGGGACAGTATTCACGGCACTCGCCTCCTCCCTGTCGAGCCTCGCTCGCGACTCCGCCAGGTTCAAGGTGAGGCGTCAATCGAGCCCGACCAGCCGCCGACTCTCGTCGTACAAGCGCTTCGCAAGCGCGTCGTCCTGCGCTAGCTTCGACGGCGCCTTGATGTGGTCCTTCTCGTAGTAGCCACCGGAGAGCCCCACCACCTCGGCACTGTCTGCGAGGTAGGTGATGCGAGCGCCACCATCCTCCGGCGAGACCATGAACCGCTTGGCGAGCGACAGGATCGGCTTGGCGAAGCTCGGAGCACCCGACCAGATGTTGGTCGCGACCGATCCGGGGTGGAGGGCGTTCGCGGTGATCCCCGAGCCTTCGAGCTGTTTGGCCAACTGCCGCGTGTAGAGCACGTTGGCGAGTTTGGAACGCGCGTAGGCGCGCATGATCTGGTAGCCGTGCTCGAACCCGAGATCGTCGAAGTTCATCGACCCCTGATAGTGACTGACCGATGCGGTGTTCACGATGCGACCGTCAGAGGCGATTCGGTCGCGCAGAAGCTCGGTCAGCAGGAAGGGTCCGAGGTGGTTGACCGCGAAGGTCGACTCGAAGCCGTCGATGGTCACGACGCGTTTGGCGAACACCGTGCCGGCGTTGTTGCAGAGCACGTCGATGCTCGGGAGATCGCTGCGCAATGACGCAGCCAGCTCACGCACGTCGGCGAGGCTCCCCATGTCGACGAGGTACGAAACAGCCGACGGGTCATCGCGACGTACTCGCTCGAGAGCGCGAGCTGTCTTCTCCTTGCTGCGCCCCACCACCACGACGTGATGACCGTGCGAGGCGAGCTGGCTAGCAGCCTCCAGCCCGATCCCGTCGCTGGCACCGGTGATCACGATGGTCTTCTGAGTCATAAGGTTCACCTTCCGCCGGAATGACATTAGTTCGGGTGCACCATCATGTCGCCTGGTTGTGTGCTGTGATCCCTGTCGCTGGTGGCTGTCCGTCATTACGCTCCGACCATGGCGTTCACCTCGCGGCAACTCGACGGCATGCGGCTCATCGCGGACACCTTCGCTCCTGGAAACGGCACGGACATCCCCTCGGCGAGCAAGGTCGGGGCTCCGGAACTGGCACTCGAACTTGCGGAGATGAACCCGAGCACGGCGGATGCCAAGCAACTCGCGTTCCTGCTCGACCATTGGGACAGCCGCGCACTCGGCGTGGCGTTGACCGGACGGCCGCGCCGCTTCTCGTCGCTCAGCCAGTCCGAGCGTGAACGCGTCCTGCTCTCACTCTCCGACTCGCGCCTCGGTGCCAAGCGAGCGCTGTTCGGCGCGCTCAAGGCAGCGGCGCTCGGGCCCTACTACATCAACGGCGGCCCAGCGGTCTGGGATCCGATGGGCTACCCGGGACCGCTCGGCAAGCGCACCGACGCTCCCCCGCGATCACTGCAGCCTCTCCGCGCCACCGCGAACACCGAGGTGGACTGCGACGTCGTGATCGTCGGATCGGGTGCCGGTGGCGGAACCGTGGCCGGGGTGCTCGCCAAGGCCGGCCTCGACGTCGTCGTGCTGGAGGCCGGCGAGTACCACGACGAGAGCGACTTCGACGGCGACGAACGCACCGGGTTCACGCAGCTCTACGCGGCCGCGCCGCAGGCCACGAAGGAAGGGCAGATAGCGCTCGTCGCTGGGCGGGGTCTCGGCGGCGGCACCGTCGTGAACTACTCGACCTCGTTCAGGACGCCGGACCACGTACGCGCCGAGTGGGCCTCCTACGGGGCGAGCCAGTTCTCCGATCAGGAGTACGCCGACGCCATGGACGCCGTGTACGCGCGCCTCGGTGTGAACACCGAGCACGACGCGATCGCCAAGCGCGACGCTGTCCTCGAGCGTGGTGCCCTGGCCCTCGGATGGAGCAGTGCGGCGATGCCACGCAACGTCATCGGGTGCGACATGGGCACCGAGTGCGGGCACTGCGGCATGGGCTGTCGGATCGGCGCGAAGCAATCCGTGACCAAGACCTGGCTCGAAGACGCGGCGGCTGCCGGCGCTCGCATCTACGTGGGGGCTCGGGCGCGCACGGTGACGCAGTCGGCCGGCCGCGCGACCGGTGTGGAGGCGTACACCTCCAACGGCCACAAGATCACGGTTCGCGCGCGTGCCGTGGTCGCGGCGGGTGGCGCCATCCAGACACCGGCCCTGCTGCAGCGCAGCGGACTCACGAACACGAACATCGGGCGCCACCTGCGCCTGCACCCTGCCACCGCGATCTGGGCTCTGATGGACGAGGAGGTGAATCCATGGGAAGGCTCGATGCAGAGCCGCTACGTCAACAACCTCAGCAATCTCGACGGCAACAACTACGGAGTTCTCTACGAAACGGCACCACTGACACCGGCCTTCGGCAGTGGCTTCGTCAACTGGCGCAGCGGCGCGGATCACCTTCGCCGGATGTCGGAGCTCGGGCATCAGGCGGGCCTTGCGGTGATCCTGCGCGACCGCGACCCGGGCGGCACGGTGAAGATCGGCAAGGACGGCGAGCCGGTCGTGCGTTACGTCCTCTCGCCTCAGGACACCGAGCACATGATCCAGGGATTCGTCGGAGGCGCGAAGATCGCGGAGGCAGCAGGTGCCAAGCGCGTGCAGACCACGCACCACCGCGACGTCAGCTACGAGCCCGGCACCCGCGGCAGTCTCGCGACGTTCGAGGCCGCCATCCGCAAAGAGACGCTGAAGCCCGCCCGCCTGACACTTGCCGCCCTGCACATCATGGGATCCGCTCGCATGGGCGGCTCGGCGGCGACCTCGGCCGTCGACCCCGACGGACAGACCTGGGACCTGCCCGGGCTGTACGTGGCCGACGGCTCCTGCTTCCCCACCGCGTCGGGCGTCAACCCCATGATCTCGATCGAGTCGATCGCCTACATGACCGCGAAGCGGTTGGCCGCCAAGCTCAGCTGACTACCAGGGGCTCGGCTCGTAGTCCTTCACGAAGCAGCCGTAGATGTCCTCGCCCGCCTCACCACGAACGATCGGGTCGTACACGCGAGCCGCGCCGTCCACCAGGTCCAGCGGGGCATGCCAGCCCTCGGCAGCGATCCGCAGCTTCTCGTAGTGTGGCCGCTCGTCGGTGATCCAGCCGGTGTCGACCGCTGTCATGAGGATCCGGTCGGTCTCGAACATCTCCCCTGCGCTCGTTCGCGTCATCATGTTGAGCGCGGCCTTGGCCATGTTGGTGTGCGGGTGTCCTGCGCCCTTGTAACGCCGCGAGAACTGCCCTTCCATCGCTGACACGTTGACGATGTACGCGCGTCGAGCGCCGTTCTGAACCGCCGCTCGCAGAGCGGGACGCAGCCGCGAATTGATCAGGAACGGCGCGATCGAGTTGCAGAACTGCACCTCCAGCAGTTCCAACGGGTCGACCTCGTCGAGCACCTGGGTCCAGGAGTTGTTGGTCTGGATGTCCGGGATCAAGCCGCCGGCGTCGATCGCGGTGCCGGCCAGGTGTGCCTCGAGCGACGCGCCGCCGGCCTTGAGTGCGAGCTGCGTCAGTGAAGCCGCATTGTGGGCCGCTAACGCCTGCTCGGCCGTCTCGCCGTCGTGGTGTGCGATCTGGGTGGAGGACAACGCTGAAGCGAGCGCCGCCGGGTGCGCCTCAGAGATCCGATCGAAGGTGATCATCTCGGGAAGGTCGCCGCTGGGAAGCGGTGCGTTCTCGCCGTCGACGAGGTTCGAGTACGCGCCCGGCAGGCGGCGCACGGTCTGGCAGGCGTTGTTGATGATGATGTCCAGGGGCCCGTCGGCGGCTACCTCGTCGGTGAGCGCGACGACCTGAGTGGGATCCCGCAGATCGATCCCCACGACCTTCAAACGATGCAGCCAGTCGCCCGAGTCCTCCATGGCGGCGAACCGTCGCACCGCATCCTTGGGGAAGCGGGTCGTGATCGTGGTGTGCGCGCCGTCGCGCAGCAGCCGCAGTGCGATGTACATCCCGATCTTGGCGCGGCCGCCGGTCAGCAAAGCGCGCTTGCCGGTGAGGTCGGTGCGCTGATCGCGTTTGGTGTGGGAGAAGGCGGCGCACCGCGGGCACAGCCCGTGATAGAACGCGTCGACCAGCGTGTAGTCCTCTTTGCAGATGTAGCACCCTCGCGGGTTGATCAGCTCGCCTGCGAAGGCACCTGTCGTGTTCGACACCAGCGGAATGCCGGCGGTCTCGTCGTCGATGCGCATGGCCGACCCGGTCGCGGTCTTCTCGATGACCTCGCGATCGTGCAGGGCCTCCGCCGCGCGGGCGGCCGCCCGCCGCTCCTTCTTGAGCTCCTTGTACATGCCCGACGCCGCCTGCTTCACCGCGCGGATGTCGTCGTGGTCCGGCGGCAACGACGGGAGCTGCTTGAGCACCCGGAGGGTGATCGCGAGCTCGTCGGGGTCGATGCCGTCAGCGGGGGTCACGCGCAGATCGTAGGCCGCGTTGAGCGTAATGACCGAAACGGTTCAGTCGTGCCGACGGCGCCTGCGCGCAACAAGCGCGCCCAGGCCGACGACCGCGGCACCGGCCGCGATGACACCGACACGGTTCTGCCAGTTGGTGTACTCCTCGGTGATCTGAGGCCATACGGCGCCGATCGCAGTCGCGGCGTCCTCAGGGGTCGCTTGGAGACCCTCGACCGACACCGGCTCACCGAACACGATGCGCACCCTGCGCGGCAAGGGCCAACGCCGCTTCTCCGTGCCGGTGATCGTTGCCGGGATCAGTGGTGCACCTGCCTCGATCGCGAGGCGGGCGGCACCGCGCTTGGGCGAGCCGAGACCCTCCTCGCGCACCCGCGTTCCCTCGGGGAACAGCGCCAGAGCGTCGCCGCGAGCGAGGATCGCGCGAGCCGTGTCGAGCGCTTCGCTGTCGGACTCCCCTCGGCGCACCGGGAACGCTCCGAGGCGAAGAAAGATCCGCGCCATCGGACCCTCGAAATGCTGTGCCTTGCCCATGAAGTGAACCGGGCGCCGCAACACGATGGCGACGAAGAACGGATCCCAGAAGCTCTTGTGGTTCGGCACGATGACGACCGGACCGGTCTTCGGAACGTTGCTCTTCCCCGACGCCGTGAAGCCGCAGAGGACCCTGAAGATCAGTGCGGCCGTGTACTTCACGATGAAGTAGAGAGGACCGCTCACGCCCTCTTCACGTGCGATCCGGTTCGCCTCGGCGTTCGTCATCGGCATGGCCTCATCTTGGACCACCGCGAGCGCTCACCGTGGGAGGTTCAGGCGAGCATGTCCTTCACCATCGGGACGACCTTGCTGCCGTAGAGCTCGATCGAGCTGAGCAGTTCGCTGTGCAGGACCTTCTGGTCGTACTTCAGGTCGAAGCGATCGACGCCGAGCGTCT
>JBQCDC010000175.1:0-9118 GCA_051961575.1 Marmoricola sp. | reverse complement strand
CCGCCGGTAGCACGGCGTTCGAGCTCCCGACCTACCTCAGACGGTCAGGCTCTTGCGGCCCTTCGAGCGGCGATTCGACAGAATCGCACGCCCGGCACGCGTACGCATGCGGAGACGGAAGCCGTGCTTCTTGTGGCGACGGCGGTTGTTCGGCTGGTAGGTGCGCTTGCTCACGAGTCCTGCTCCCTTTGAGGGTGATCCATCAGTTGGTTCTAGGGACGAACCCAGATCCGTCCTCCGTCGCTACTCAAGCGCGGAGAGGCGGCAGAAGTCCTCGATCCGAACCGCGCATCCACGCCCAACGGGCGCGTCGTGGACATGCGGAACCGGTCGAAGCCAGGCTCGACTGATCCACGGTACGCGGGGCGGGAGCCGAAGGTCAATTTTCATGGCATTTCCAGCCACTTCTCGTGAGCGAAATCTCTCGACCCAGGCGTCTGGAGGTGAAAAACTGCCAGTCTGCCAGCGCTTGCGTTTACCGGAGGTTCGACACGCCGACAACAGTCGCTAATCCTGTGGACAACCAGTTGATCAGGAGTCTGTGACCTTGTTAGCGTCCTCAGTCCGGGGTGGAGCGAGTTCTGGCAGGTCAGAAGAATTTCATCGCTAACAAGTGACATCCTTGGGACCCTTCACGGGCTGCACAGCCTGTGGAGAACTATGTGGATACAGCGGCTCTGATCCGCTGAGAGGAGCTCGAAGAGCGTGGAGTCATCGCAACCCAATCCACTGCTTGAGCTCTGGCCGTACCTGATCGACTCCGTTCCCCCTCTCCAGCGTGAATACCTGCGCGCAGCGCAGCCGCTGATGCTCGCGAACTCGAGCGCCGTCGTGGCGGTTCCCTCCGAATTCGCCCGCGAAAGCCTCGAGCGCAGTCGCATCGCCCTCGAGGACGCGCTCTCCGCTCGGATCGGTTCGCCCACGCGTCTTCTCTTCACGGTCGACCCCACGCTCCAGGTCCCCGCTGAGGGTTCGACGGCCGCGGTGCCCGTCGACCACCCCGCACAGGACCCGCAACCGGACGTCATCCCCTCGCCACCTCCGGTAGCCATTCGCCCACAAAGCGATATGTCGACAAGCCGACAAATCCCTTCAGGGATACCCGACACCCCGCTCAATCCCCGCTACAACTTCGACACGTTCGTCATTGGAGCCTCGAACCGGTTCTCGCACGCCGCCGCATATGCCGTCGCCGAAGCGCCGGGCAAGGCCTACAACCCGTTGCTCGTCTACGGCGACTCGGGACTGGGCAAGACTCACCTCTTGCACGCGATCGGCCACTACGTGCGGCATCTCTACACCGGAACCAAGGTTCGCTACGTGTCGTCGGAGGAATTCACCAACGACGTCATCAACGCGATCAAGGACGACCGACGCGAGGCGCTTCGACGTCGCTATCGCGAGGTCGACGTCCTTCTGGTCGACGACATCCAGTTCCTCGAGGGCAAGGAGGCCTCGCAGGAGGAGTTCTTCCACACCTTCAACACGCTGCACAGCGCCAACAAGCAGATCGTGATCAGCTCCGACCGCGACCCCAAGCGGCTGACCAAGCTCGAGGATCGCCTCCGCAACCGCTTCGAGTGGGGACTCAAGACCGACGTCCAGCCGCCCGACCTGGAGACGCGCATCGCCATCCTTCGCAAGAAGGCAGCTGCCGACCGCCTCACTGCGCCGCCCGACGTGCTCGAGTTCATCGCCAGCCGCATCCAGACGAACATCCGTGAGCTGGAAGGTGCGCTGATCCGAGTCACGGCGTTCGCCAGCCTGAACCGCCAGCCCGTGGACTTCAGCCTGGCCGAGACGGTTCTCAAGGATCTGCTGCCCGTCGGCGGCGAGCCCGAGGTGACGGCGCCACTGATCATCGCCCAGACCGCTGCCTACTTCGGGTACAGCACCGAGGAACTCTGCGGGCCTCGACGCACACAGAACCTCGTCACGGCTCGGCAGATCGCCATGTACCTGTGCCGCGAGCTCACCAACCTGTCGCTGCCGAAGATCGGGCAGGCCTTCGACCGCGACCACACCACGGTCATGAACGCCGAGCGTCGCATCCGCAAGGGCATCACCGAGCGCCACGCCCTCTTTGCCCAGGTCACCGAGCTCACCACGCGGATCAAGCAACAGGCGAACCAGGCCTGAAGCGGTGCACAACCCCGTGGATAACCCGCGCGCAACTCACCGCAAACTCAGCAGGCATTCCACACCCGACGCAACTGCTCGCAATGACAGATCTGTGATTCCGCAGCTTCTCCACACGCCGTGCACAGCCCCACTTCCAGCCTGACCAGCATAAAGACCGGTTCTCCACAGAATCCCAAGCACCTACTACTACTGCTGTATCTATCAAGTTCGCTTTGATCGCCGAACCAATGCCTGCTCCCTATCTGGGGACAACCGGTTCGTGGCAGGATGCAGAACCCCACCGTTTCCGAGGAGTGACCCGTGAAGTTCCGCGTTGAGCGCGACGTCTTTGCCGATGCAGTGGCTTGGGCTGCCCGAACCCTTCCGGTCCGACCGAGCGCACCGGTGCTGTCAGGTCTCCTCATCGAAGCCGGCGTCAACGGCACTGAGGGTCTGAAGCTCTCCACGTTCGACTACGAGACGTCTGCCTGCGCCACCCTCTCCGCCGAGATCTCCGCCGAGGGCCGGGTCCTGGTCTCGGGCCGTCTGTTGGCCGACATCTGTCGCAGCTTCCCGGCCAAGCCCGTTGAGGTCGAGCTGGTCGGAGCCAAGATCACGCTGACCTGTGGCGCCTCCCGGTTCAGCCTGCAGACCATGCCCGTCGAGGACTACCCGAGCCTTCCCGAGATGCCGGAGGCCCGCGGCACCGTCGCGAGCGATGTCTTCGCCCAGGCCGTCGCCCAGGCCGTGACCGCTGCCGGCCGCGACGACATGCTTCCCGTCCTCACCGGCGTACGGGTCGAGCTCGAGGGCGACTCGATCACGATGCTCGCCACCGACCGCTTCCGCCTCGCGCTGCGTGAGCTCTCCTGGACGCCTGGTGCCTCAGACATCAACGCGGCCGCCTTGGTTCCGGCCAAGGTCCTCTCCGACACCGCCAAGGCGCTGACCGGCGGACCCGAGATCACCATCGCGTTGTCGAACATCGGCGTCGGCGAGGGCATCATCGGTTTCGAGGGAACGGCCGGCGGCGGAACTCGTCGCACCACGACCCGTCTGCTCGAAGGCGACTTCCCGAAGGTCCGCGCGCTTTTCCCGAACGAGCACCTCACGGTTGCACGGATCGGACGGGACCTGCTCATCGACGCGGTCAAGCGCGTCGCTCTGGTCACTGAGCGCAACAGCGTCGTGCAGCTCGCCTTCGATGAGGGTGTTCTGACCCTCGATGCCGGAAGCGGTGACGAGGCGATGGCGAGTGAGTCGCTCGAGACGAAGTTGAGCGGCGAGGGCCTGACCACCGGCTTCAACCCGGGCTATCTCCTCGACGGGCTCGGCGCGATCAGCTCGCCGTTCGTCGAGCTCGCCTTCACCCAGTCTGCTAAGCCGGTAGTGATCAGCGGACTCGAGTCGTTGGATGCTGACTCCGCTCAGACGGAATTCCGCTACCAGCTGATGCCGCGCCGCCAGCACTCGTAAGGAGAACCATGCACCTCGGACTCATCGGACTCGGCAAGATGGGTGGCAACATGCGCACCCGGCTACGCCAGGCCGGCCACACGGTCGTCGGCTATGACCACGACCAGTCGCTGAGTGACTCGACGAGTCTTGAGGACATGGTCGGGCAACTCCCGACGCCGCGGGTGGTCTGGGTGATGGTTCCGGCCGGCGACCCGACGCGCGACACGGTGAAACAGCTTGCCGACCTCCTCGAGCCGGGCGACCTGGTGATCGACGGCGGCAACTCGAAGTGGACCGACGACCAGCTCAACGCCGAGCTGCTGGCCCAGAAGCAGGTCGGCTTCGTCGACTGCGGCGTCTCGGGCGGGGTCTGGGGACTGGAGAACGGGTACGCGCTGATGTGCGGAGGCGACAAGAAGTACGTCGCCATCGCGCAACCGATCTTCGACTCGCTCAAGCCGGAAGGGGACTTCGGCTTCGTGCACGCGGGTGAGAAGGCCGGTGCCGGCCACTACGCCAAGATGGTTCACAACGGCATCGAGTACGCGATGATGCAGGCCTATGCCGAGGGCTGGGAGTTGCTCGAGGCGGTCGACATCGTCGAGAACGTGCCGGCGATCTTCGACTCGTGGCGCGAGGGAACCGTGATCCGCTCCTGGCTTCTCGACCTCCTCAGCGACGCCATCGCCAAGGACGAGCACCTCGAGGAGATCAAGGGTTGGGCGGACGACTCAGGCGAGGGTCGGTGGACCGTCCAGTCCGCCATCGACCACGCGGTCGCCATGCCGGCGATCACCATGTCCCTCTTCGCCCGCTTCGTGTCACGCCAGGCGGACAGCCCGGCCATGAAGGCGATCGCCGCGATGCGCAACGAGTTCGGCGGTCACGCCGTGCAGCGCGACAAGTAACCGTCGTCCCCAAGCAGTACGTTTCCATGTTGTGTACGTCGATCACCTGACCCTTCACGAGTTCCGGTCCTGGCCGTCGCTCGATGTCGAGCTCGGGCCTGGCGTCACGGCGTTCGTGGGGCGCAATGGTCAGGGGAAGACCAACACGGTCGAAGGCATCGACTACCTGTCGCGGCTCTCGTCGCACCGGGTCGCCACTGATGCGCCCTTGGTGCGCCAAGGGGCCAGCCAGGCGATCGTGCGAGCCGCGGTCGTTCGAACGGATCGGCGTGCTGTTCTCGAGGTCGAGATCAATCCGGGGCGGGCCAACCGCGCTCGGGTCAACGGGTCACCTCTCCCCCGAGCGCGGGATCTGATCGGGATGCTCCGGTCGGTGGTGTTCGCACCGGACGACCTCGTCCTCGTCAAAGGCGACCCGAGCGAGCGTCGCCACTTCCTCGACGACCTCCTGATGCAGGCAACCCCGCGCTATGTGGGCATCAAGGCCGATTACGACCGCGTGCTGAAGCAGCGGAACTCCCTCCTGCGTACAGCGAGCAACGCCCGCACCTCGATGCAGGCCGCGATGTCCACCCTCGAGGTGTGGGACGAGCGCCTGGTCACTCTGGGTGCGCAGATCATGGTTGCGCGTCAGGGTCTGAGCACCGACCTCGAGCCTCTGCTCGCCCGGACCTACGAGGCCGTTGCGCGAGCAGCCAAGAGAACAGACGCGCGCATCGACTACCGCCCGCGCTTCGCAGAGGCGGTCACAGAGCGATTGAGCGAGGACGAGTTCGCGGAGCTCCTCGCTGCCGAGCTGGAGCGACGTCGTAAGGACGAGCTCGTTCGCGGGCTGACGCTCGTCGGCCCTCACCGCGACGACCTGGTGTGCCACCTGGGTGACCTACCGGTGAAGGGGTACTCCAGCCACGGGGAGTCCTGGTCGTTCGCGCTCGCCCTCCGTCTCGCGTCGTACGAATCCTTACGGGGGGCGGACATCGGCGTCGTCGACGATCCCGTGCTCATCCTCGACGACGTGTTCGCCGAGCTTGATGAATCGCGCCGGGACTCGCTGGCGGAGCTCGTCGCCGATGCCGAGCAGGTGATCGTCACCGCCGCGGTCCCGGACGACGTCCCGGCAGCTCTCCGCGGAAGGCGCCTCTTCGTCGCCGACGGTGTCGTTTCACATGAAACAACCGAGGCCGCGTCGTGAGTCTCGATACACCGGAGCCCGAGGGCTCCGGCACTCGACCACCGAAGGACGAGCGCGATCCCCTCGACCTGGCTCGTTCCATCGCGCGGGGTCTCGCCGGCAAGTCCCCCGCTCGTCGGCGCAAGACGAAGACAGACCGACGCGCGCACTCCGACGACCCCCAGTTCTCGGGCGCGCGGGAGGACCCACGCGATCCTCAGTCACTCGACAAGGCGATCGCCGACCTCATCTCCGAGGGCGGGTGGTCCGATGAGCTCCGCGTCCACGGCGTCTTCGCCCGCTGGGGCGCCATCGTCGGCGCGGAGATCGCAGCGCATGCGACCCCGATCTCCCTCGCGGACGGGCGACTCGAGGTCCGAGCCGACACCACGGCGTGGGCGACCCAGCTCAGGCTCCTCAGTCCTGAGCTCCTCAAGCGATTGAACGATGTTCTGGGCGATGGCACCGTCGTGGTCATCGACGTCAAAGGACCCAACGCGCCCTCGTGGAAGAAGGGCAGGTTCAACGTCAAGGGCCGCGGTCCTCGGGACACCTACGGATGATCCAGCAGGCGCCGAAAACGGCGGCCCAGCGGCCTCGAAGAGGTATGGGTACTCAGGACTCCCCCTCAAACCGCGCCAGATCGCCCGATTTGCGCCTTCTGGGCGATGTTTTTGAGCGACGACCTCTCCACAGAAAAGAAGCGCATCCGTGATTTGGGCCTCAGAGCCGCTAGGATGACAAAGTCGGTCGTCTCAGCTGAGGCGGCCCGCGACATGTCTACGCATAGATGAGGCTCTCCCTTTTGTCGAACAACTCAGCGTCGAACGACAGCGCAGCGTCGGACGAGAACCCAACCGTGGACGACAACAGCATCGAGATTGCTGACGTCGCCTATGACGCATCAGCCATCCAGGTCCTCGAAGGACTCGAAGCGGTTCGCAAGCGGCCCGGTATGTACATCGGATCCACCGGCGAGCGCGGGCTTCACCACCTCATCTGGGAGATCGTCGACAACGCCGTCGACGAGTCGTTGGCCGGCTACTGAGACACAATCAACGTGGTGCTCAACGCCGACGGCTCGATCAGCGTGGACGACAACGGCCGCGGTATCCCCACCGACACCGCGCCCGGCCAGGAGCTTCCGGCCGCCACGCTCGCCCTCACCGTGCTGCACGCGGGTGGCAAGTTCGGCGGCGGCGGATACAAGGTCTCCGGTGGTCTCCACGGCGTCGGCTCGTCGGTGGTCAACGCCCTCTCCACCAGCCTCAAGCTCGAGGTCAAGAACCGCGGCTTCCTCTGGGAGCAGGAGTTCACGCTCGGTACGCCGGACTACCCGCTGCGCCAGGTCCGTCCGCTCGAGGACGGCGAGCGCACCGGAACCCGGGTGACCTGGTCCGCCTCCCCCGAGATCTTCGAGACCACCAGCTATTCGCTCGAGACCATCTCGACCCGTTTCCGCGAGATGGCGTTCCTCAACAAGGGACTCAAGATCGTCCTCCGCGACGAGCGTCCCGCCGAGGAGCGCGCGGACATCGACGAGTTCGAGGCAGACGTCAACACCGACGAGGACGAGCTGCACACGGCCGCTGACAGTCCCGCCCTCGAGCAGGTCTTCTGCTACGAGCGCGGCCTCGCCGACTATGTCGACCACCTGAACCGTCGCAAGACGCCGGTGTCCTCGGTGATCGCATTCGAGAGCGAAACGGACAACAACGCGACCAATCCGATGAGCCTCGAGATCGCCATGCAGTGGCAGGCGAGCTCGTACAACGAGGCCGTCCACACCTTCGCGAACACGATCAACACCCCTGAGGGCGGCACGCACGAGGAGGGCTTCCGCTCCGCGCTGACCACGCTGATGAACAAGTGGGGCGAGACCTGGGGCCTGATCAAGAAGAAGGAGGACCGCCTCACGGGTGACGACATCCGCGAGGGCCTCACCGCGATCATCAGCCTCAAGATCGGCGAGCCTCAGTTCGAGGGACAGACCAAGGCCAAGCTCGGCAACACCGAGGCCAAGGGCTTCACGCAGAGCGTCGTCAACGACGAGCTCGGCGCCTGGCTCGAGCAGAACCCGAACGAGGGCAAGGAGATCATCCGCAAGGCCCAGGCCGCGGCCACCGCGCGCATCGCCGCGCGCAAGGCGCGCGATCTGGCTCGCAACCGCAAGGGCCTGCTCGGCGGCGGCGGACTTCCCGGCAAGTTGGCCGACTGCCAGTCGACCAACCCCGAGGAGTGCGAGGTCTTCATCGTCGAGGGTGACTCGGCAGGTGGATCCGCCAAGTCCGGTCGCGACCCGCGCATCCAGGCGATCCTCCCGATCCGCGGCAAGATCCTCAACGTTGAGAAGGCGCGCATCGACAAGGTCCTCGCGAACACCGAGGTTCAAGCGATCATCAGCGCGCTCGGCACCGGCGTCCACGAAGAGTTCGACATCGACAAGCTGCGCTACCACAAGGTAGTGCTCATGGCCGATGCCGATGTCGACGGCCACCACATCAACACCTTGTTGCTGACGCTGCTCTTCCGCTTCATGAAGCCACTGATCGAGTCGGGCTACGTGTACATGGCGCAGCCGCCGCTGTATCGCCTGCGGTGGAACAAGCCGCACGAGCACGAGTTCGTCTACTCCGACGCGGAGCGCGACGTGCTGATCGCCGACGGTCAGGCCAATGGCAAGAAGCTGCCCAAGGACAACCCGGTCCAGCGCTACAAGGGTCTGGGCGAGATGAACGCGGACGAGCTGTGGGAGACCACCATGGATCCGGACCAGCGCCTCATGCTGCAGGTCACGCTGGAGGACGCGGCGGCGGCGGATGAGATCTTCCAGACGCTCATGGGTGAGGACGTAGAGCAGCGGCGCAGCTTCATCCAGCGCAACGCCAAAGACGTCCGATTCCTCGATATTTAAGGCGCTTCTTGAATGACTGAGACTCCTATCGACAGCCCTATGTCGGGTGGACCCGGCGGCCGGATCGAGCCGATCGAGCTGCAGACGTCGATGCAACGCAGCTACATCGACTACGCGATGGCGGTCATCGTCGGCCGCGCGCTGCCGGATGTGCGCGACGGTTTGAAGCCCGTGCACCGACGCGTGTTGTACGCGATGTACGACGGCGGCTACCGGCCTGACCGCGGATTCTCGAAGTGCTCGCGCGTCGTCGGTGACGTGATGGGTCAGTACCACCCGCACGGCGACTCGGCGATCTATGACACCTTGGTCCGCCTCGCGCAGCCGTGGGTGATGCGCGCGCCGCTGATCCACGGTCAGGGCAACTTCGGCTCGCCGGGTAACGATCCGGCCGCGGCCATGCGATACACCGAGTGCCGGATGGCGCCGCTGGCCATGGAGATGGTCCGCGACATCGACGAGGAGACCGTCGATTTCCAGCCCAACTACGACGGTCGCTCCGAGGAGCCGACCATCCTGCCGGCTCGGTTCCCGAACCTGCTGGTC
>JBQCDC010000174.1:0-2112 GCA_051961575.1 Marmoricola sp. | reverse complement strand
GCAGAAGAAGCACACCATCGAGGTCGTCATCGACCGCCTCGCGGTCAAGGATTCCGCCAAGCGGCGCCTCACCGACTCCGTCGAGTCGGCGCTGACTCTGGCCAGCGGGGTCGTCCTCCTGGATCTCGTGGATCTCGACCCCAAGGACCCGGGCCGCGAGCTCCGCTTCTCCGAGAAGATGTCCTGCCCGAACGAGCACCTCATCGAGACCGATGAGCTCGAGCCGAGGTCGTTCTCCTTCAACTCGCCGTTCGGTGCCTGCCCCGAGTGCCACGGCCTCGGAACCCGCATGGAGGTCGACCCCGAGCTGGTGATCACCGACCCCGACGGCACCATCGCCGAGGGCGTCATCCAGCCGTGGTCCGGCGCCCACGTCGCGGACTACTTCACGAGGCTCCTGGGTGCGCTGGGTGAGGAGCTCGGCTTCGACGTCGACACTCCCTGGTCGAAGATCCCGGCGAAGGCGCAGAAGTCGATCCTCGAGGGTCACGCCACCAAGGTCCACGTCGTCCACACCAACCGGTACGGCCGCCAGCGGTCGTACTACACCGACTTCGAGGGCGTGAAGCCGTACATCGAGCGTCGCCACCGTGAGGCCGAGTCCGACACGAGCCGCGAGCGCTTCGAGGGCTTCATGCGCGAGGTGCCGTGCCCTGCTTGTAAGGGTTCTCGACTCAAGCCTGTGTCGATGGCCGTCACCATGGGCGGCAAGAACATCGCCGAGGTCTGCGCGCTGTCCATCGAGGACGCCTCGGAGTTCCTGCACGAGCTCGACCTGAGCCCGCGCGAGAAGCAGATCGCGGAGCGGGTACTCAAGGAGATCCAGGAGCGGCTTCGCTTCCTCCTCGATGTGGGGCTCGACTACCTGTCTCTCGATCGGCCCTCGGGCAGCCTGTCCGGTGGCGAGGCGCAGCGCATCCGGTTGGCCACGCAGATCGGTGCCGGGCTCGTGGGCGTCCTCTACGTTCTCGATGAGCCGAGCATCGGGCTCCACCAGCGCGACAACCAGCGCCTCATCGAAACCCTGCTGCGGCTGAAGTCTCTGGGCAACACCCTGATCGTCGTCGAGCACGACGAGGACACCATCAAGGTGGCCGACTGGGTGGTGGACATCGGTCCGGGTGCGGGTGAGCACGGCGGTCAGGTCGTCCACTCCGGTCCGGTCGAGGATCTGCTCACGCACCCGTCGTCGGAGACCGGCCTGTATCTCTCAGGTCGCAAGCAGATTCCGGTGCCCGAGGTCCGACGTCCGCGCACCAAGGGCCGCGAGCTCATCGTCAAGGGCGCGCGCGAGAACAACCTGCGCAACATCGACGTGACCTTCCCGCTGGGTGTCTTCACCGCCGTGACCGGTGTCAGTGGCTCAGGCAAGTCGACGCTGGTCAACGACATCCTCTACACCGCGCTGGCCAAGCAGATCTACAACGCTCGCACGGTTCCCGGCCTCCACACCCGGATCACCGGCACCGACAACGTCGACAAGGTCATCCACGTCGACCAGTCGCCGATCGGCCGCACCCCGCGCAGCAACCCGGCCACCTCGACCGGCGTCTTCGACCACGGGCGCAAGCTCTTCGCATCGACGCCCGAGGCGAAGATGCGCGGCTACCTCCAGGGGCGCTTCTCGTTCAACGTCAAGGGTGGCCGCTGCGAGGCCTGCGCCGGCGACGGCACCATCAAGATCGAGATGAACTTCCTGCCGGACGTCTACGTCCCGTGCGAGGTCTGCCACGGCGCTCGCTACAACCGCGAGACGCTCGAGGTGCACTACAAGGGCAAGAACATCGCCGAGGTGCTCGACATGCCGATCGAGGAGGCCGTCGAGTTCTTCGCGGCGATCCCCGCGATCGCGCGTCACCTCAAGACGCTCTGCGAGGTCGGCCTCGGGTATGTGCGACTCGGGCAACCGGCGACCACGCTGTCGGGTGGCGAGGCCCAGCGCGTCAAGCTGGCCAGCGAGCTCCAGAAGCGTTCGACGGGCCGGACCGTTTACGTGCTCGACGAGCCCACGACGGGTCTGCACTTCGAGGACATCCGCAAGTTGCTGCTCGTACTGGGCCGTCTGGTCGACCAGGGGAACACGGTGCTCGTCATCGAGCACAACCTCGACGT
>JBQCDC010000173.1:0-3179 GCA_051961575.1 Marmoricola sp. | reverse complement strand
TCTCTTTCGGGAGGTCAGCGTCAACGACTGTCGTTGGCGCGCGCCCTCGTGCGACAGCCGCGACTGCTCGTGCTCGACGACGCCACGTCGGCCGTAGACCCGGACGTCGAGCAGCGCATCCTGCGAGCGATGCGGCGAAGCGTGGGCGATTCCCGCACCACTCTGGTGCTCATCGCGTATCGGAAGGCGACGATCGCACTGGCCGATGAGGTGCTGTTCCTCGACGGTGGCCGGATCGTGGATCGCGGACCCCATGCGGACCTGCTGATCCGCAACGGCGACTACGCCCGGCTGGTCAACGCCTACGAGGCGCTGGAGGTTGAGGCATGAGCACCCCGATCAGCCTCGACGAGATTGCGGAGGTCCCCGCGTGGGAGACCATCCGCCGGGGCTTCCAGCTCTCGCCTGAGCTCAGGGACGGCTGGATCCTCACGATGCTCCTCGCCCTCGTGGGCACGGCTGGTCGCGTGATCGTGCCGATCGCTGTCCAGCAGGGCATCGACCACGGCGTCAACGCCAAGGGTGGGGTCGATGTGAGCTTCGTGTCCGCGACGGCCGCGATTGCAGGCGTGGCGATCCTTCTGACCGCTTGGTCCTCCTACTTGATGACCGCGCGCCTGTTCACCGCGGCGGAACGCGGGCTGGCGACGCTGCGGATCAAGGCGTTCCGCCACGTCCATGACCTTCCGCTGCTGACGCAGAACACCGAGCGGCGCGGCGCCCTGGTGTCCCGGGTGACCTCCGATGTCGACCAGGTCAGTCAGTTCATCGTCTACAGCGGCATCACCGGGATCATCAGCGTCGGCCAGATCGCCGTCGCGACGGTCGTGATGCTCTTCTACAGCTGGGAACTGACCCTCGTGGTCTGGGTCTGCTTCCTCCCGTTGTTCCTGTCCCTGCGCTACTTCCAGCAGCGTCTGTCCGCCGCCTACGGCCTCGTTCGCGCGTCGGTGGGCCAGATGTTGTCGCTGATCTCGGAGCCGGTCGTCGGCGCACTGGTCGTCCGCTCCTACGCGATCGAGGCTCGCACGCAGGCACGAATCGACGAGGCCATCGCGCACAACCAGCAGGCAAGCACCAAGGCTCAGGGGCTGACCGCCTTCTCGTTCTCCCTCGGCGGTGTCTCAGCCGGACTGGCGAGTGCCCTGGTCATCGTGGTCGGCATTCAGCTCGGCCTGGCCGGGCGCCTGACGTCGGGAGAGGTGCTGGCATTCGCCTTCCTGGTCACGCTCTTCGTCGGTCCGGTTCAGATGGGCACCCAGGTGCTGACGGACGCGCAGAACGCAATCGCAAGCTGGCGGCGCGTCATCGGTATCATCGACACCCCGGCGGACCTCACGGACCCGGGCGAGGCAGGCCGCGCGCTGCCGACCGGAGGTGTCTCGATCGCCTTCGAGCACGTCGACTTCCGGTACCCGGAAGGGCCGTTGGTCCTCAACCACATCGACGAGGTGATCGCAGCAGGATCGCGTATCGCGGCAGTCGGCGAGACGGGATCGGGCAAGACCACCTTCGCGAAGCTGCTCACCCGGCTGATGGATCCGAGTGCCGGTCGCGTCCTGCTCTCCGGGGTGGACCTGAGCAAGATCGACTTCGGCTCGCTACGACGTCGGGTGGTGCTCGTCCCGCAGGAGGGCTTCCTCTTCGACGCCACCATCGCTGAGAACCTTCAGTACGGAGATCTCGACGCCAGCCGTGAGGACATGGTCGAGGCGGCGGCCGACCTCGGCCTCGACGACTGGCTCGCCGGTCTGCCGAACGGGCTCGACACTCGCGTCGGCCAGCGAGGTGAATCCCTGTCAGCAGGGGAGAGGCAGCTTGTCGCTCTGGTTCGCGCACGTCTCGCGAACCCCGACCTCCTCGTGCTCGATGAGGCCACCAGCGCTGTGGACCCGGCACTCGAGATGAGGATCGGGTCGGCTCTCGAGCGGCTGATGGCGGGGCGGACGAGCATCACGATCGCCCACCGCCTCTCGACGGCGGAGCAGGCGGACGAGGTGCTGGTCTTCGATCAGGGTCGTGTGGTCCAGCGCGGCACGCATGCCGACCTGGTCCTGCAGGGCGGCGTCTACGGCCGTCTGCACTCCTCCTGGATCGCCGCGCTCGCCAGTTCCTGACACTGACTGCTTGCAGCAGCGAGCAGCGTGGCGGCGAGTCCCAGCCCACATCGCGCGCGTGAGGGCACTCACACGTAAGGCAGATCACCCTTGTCTGGTTAGGAATTCGCTGTGCTCTTCACCTACGGTTCCTGTCTTGTGCTTGCTCCTGCAAGCGCATCACAACTGAATAACGGTTGCATTCACGCCGAGTCCTGCCAGACGTGCAACCGTCCAGATCCGCAACCTTGATGGCAGGAGTGGGGGACCCATAGGTTCCACTGCCTGGTCTTTCGACCGGCTCGGGGTGAAGTCCGCGATAGCGGGCAGAGCACCTTCTTCGCTCTAACCCGACAGCTCACCTCACAGGCGTGGGAAGGAAACTCCTCATGCCTACGAGTACTCGTAAGCCTGTCTCTGCACGTCCGTTTGCCGCTTTCGGCGCGACTCTCCTCGCGAGCCTGATCGTCGCCCTGACGCCCGGCTTCCTGGCTCCCTCCTCGGCAGCGACCATCAGCCTCGCGACGCGCGAGGTCAACGCGTTGCTCATCGCGCGCCACCACGTCGGTGACCCGTATGAGTACGGGGCCTCCGGTCCACGTGCGTTCGACTGCTCGGGTCTGACCTACTACTCGCTGGTGGGCGCCGGCTTCCGTAACGTGCCGCGCACCGCCGCTGCCCAGGCCCAGCGCGCACGCAAGTACCTGCGACGCGGCGACCTGATCTTCTTCACCCGGGGTGGCAGCGTCTACCACGTCGCCTTCTTCATCCGCTGGGAGTACGGCCGCGCCCTGATCCTCCACGCTCCGTACCCGGGCGCTCGCGTCCGCTACGAGCTCATCTGGACCAACAGCTGGTTCGCCGCCACTCTCCGATAAAGCCGTTGTAGGGCTGCGGGATACTGGTTGATCGTGACACTCGACCCAGCGATCGCAGCCCGACTCCGCCGCAATGAGCAGGGCCTGGTGCCGGCCGTCGTGCAGCAGTACGACACCGGTGCGGTCCTGATGCTCGCGTGGATGGACGACGAGGCTCTGCATCGCACCCTGACCACCGGCCGCGGCACCTACTGGAGCCGCTCCC
>JBQCDC010000172.1:0-4428 GCA_051961575.1 Marmoricola sp. | reverse complement strand
CGGAGTCGCTCGGGTGACGCTCGACCTTCTCCTCCTCATTGCCCTGGGCGTGACCGATGATGGCCTCGATGTCCAGGGGCGAGGGCAGGAACTTGACGACGGCGTCGAGCAGGGGCTGCACGCCCTTGTTCTTGAACGCGGTGCCGCACAGGACCGGGTTGAGCTTGTCGGCGAGGGTCGCGCGACGGATGGCGGCCTTGAGCGTCGCGACGTCGAAGTCGTCACCGTTCTCGAGGTAGTGCTCCATGATGTCGTCGTCGGCCTCGGCCAGCGTCTCGACCATCTTCTCGCGGTACTCGGCGGCCTTGTCGGCGAGGTCGGCGGGGATCTCCTCGACGACGTAGTCCTCGCCCTGCTTGGTCTCGCCGCGCCACACCTTGGCGTTCATCTCGACCAGGTCGACGACGCCGATGAAGTCGCCCTCGGCGCCGATCGGGATCTGGAGGATCAGCGGGGTCGAGTTGAGCTTCTGCACGATCGAGTCGACCACGCGGTAGAAGTCAGCACCGGTGCGGTCGAGCTTGTTGACGAAGCACATACGCGGAACCGCGTACTTGTTGGCCTGGCGCCACACGGTCTGCGACTGCGGCTCGACGCCGGCCACGCCGTCGAACACGGCGACGGCGCCGTCGAGGACGCGCAGCGAGCGCTCGACCTCGACGGTGAAGTCGACGTGACCGGGGGTGTCGATGATGTTGATCTGGTGGTTCTTCCACCAACAGGTCGTCGCGGCGGACGTGATCGTGATGCCGCGCTCCTGCTCCTGCTCCATCCAGTCCATCGTGGCGGCGCCCTCGTGAACTTCACCGATCTTGTAGGAGATACCGGTGTAGAAGAGGATGCGCTCGGTGGTGGTGGTCTTGCCGGCGTCGATGTGCGCCATGATGCCGATGTTGCGGACCTGCTTGAGGTCCGTGGTGATGTCGACAGCCACTGTCTTCGATGTTCCTTAGGTAGCAGGTAGGTGGGGTGTCGGGTGGGGCAGCTGTAGCCACCCCACCCGGGAGATCACCAGCGGTAGTGGGCGAAGGCCTTGTTGGACTCGGCCATCTTGTGGGTGTCCTCGCGCTTCTTCACAGCGGCGCCCAGGCCGTTGCTCGCGTCGAGGATCTCGTTCATGAGGCGCTCGGCCATCGTCTTCTCGCGACGGTCCTTGGCGTAGCCGACCAACCAGCGCAGAGCCAGCGTGGTGCCGCGGGTGCCCTTGACCTCGATCGGAACCTGGTAGGTCGCGCCACCGACGCGGCGGGACTTGACCTCGATGGCGGGCTTGACGTTGTCGAGAGCGCGCTTGAGCGTGACGACCGGGTCGGTGCCGGTCTTCTCACGGGTGCCTTCGAGAGCGGTGTAGACGATCCGCTGGGCGACCTGCTTCTTGCCGTCCATGAGGACCTTGCTCACGAGCTGGGAAACCAGCTGCGAGCCGTAAACGGGGTCGACGTCGATAGGCCGCTTAGGAGCGGGACCCTTGCGAGGCATCCTTACTTCTCCTTCTTCGCGCCGTAGCGGCTGCGGGCCTGCTTGCGGTTCTTCACACCCTGGGTGTCGAGCGTGCCGCGGATGATCTTGTAACGCACACCGGGGAGGTCCTTCACACGACCGCCACGCACGAGCACGATCGAGTGCTCCTGGAGGTTGTGGCCGACGCCCGGGATGTAAGCGGTGACCTCGACGCCGCTGGAAAGACGCACACGGGCGACCTTGCGCAGAGCGGAGTTCGGCTTCTTGGGGGTGGTGGTGTACACGCGCGTGCACACGCCACGGCGCTGGGGCGAACCCTTCAGGGCGGGCGTCTTGTTCTTCGACACCTTGTCCTGGCGGCCCTTGCGGACCAACTGGTTAATGGTGGGCACCTGGTTGGTTCCCTTTCTGGTTTGCTCTCACACCCGCGCGACCTGCGTGGGTGGTAGGTGTTGCAGTTCGGGGAATCAGCCGCTGAGATCAGTGGCAGGTGCCCGAATCGACGGTGGAGCCCTTGCGGGCACGCGTCAGCGCCTGAGTTGCCTCAGACACAAGATACGAGGCTACCTGGCACGCTCAAGAGGGTCAAAACGAGCCGGTGAGCAACAGCTCCGCCAGATGCAGGGCGCGCACGCCCGCCAGGTCGTCGAGCTGGGTCTTGCACGAGAAGCCGTCGGCGAGCACGACGGCGTCCGGGTTGGCCCGCACCGCCGGGAGCAACTGGTGCTCGGCGACCGCGACGCTGGTCTCGTAGTGGCCCTTCTCGACGCCGAAGTTGCCCGCGAGGCCGCAGCAGCCACCCATGCGCTCGATCTTGGCGCCCGTCTTCGCGAGCAGCGCGGCGTCGGCCTGCCAGCCGAGTACGGACGAGTGGTGGCAGTGCGGCTGCGCGATCACCGTGGTCCCGGACAGGTCGGGCATCGTGGCGTCGATGGACTGGAGGAACTCGGCGAGCGTCTTCATGCCCTCGCCGACTTCGACCGCGCGGGGGTCGTCGACGAGTTGGACCGCGTCCTCACGGATCGCGGCAAGACAGCTCGGCTCGAGGCCGATGACGGGGACGCCGCTCGCGACGTACGCGTGCAAGGCGGCGACGCTGTTCGCCACGATGCGGCGCGCGGCGGTCAGCTGACCGGTCGTCACCCAGGTGAGTCCGCAGCAGGCCTTCGCGTCGATGAAGGCAGCACGCAGTCCGAGCTTCTCCAGCAGAGCGACGGCGGCCCGGCCGGCGTCCGTGTTGAACGCGTCGGTGAACGAGTCAGCCCAGATCCAGACATCGGGATCGGTTTCGTGACGCTCGCTCCTCAACCTCCGGCGTTCCAGCGGGACCTCGCTGAAGGTGGGCAGGCTGCGGCGCTGGTCGACACCGGCGGCCGCCTTGGCCAGCTTCGCAATCGGCTTGCTGCGCAGCGCCGTGTTGGCCAGCTTCGGCGGCGTCATGCGCGCCCACATCGGGAGCTTGCCCAGCGCGTAGTGACTGCGTGGGCGCAGCTTGCCCTTGTACTTGCGGTGAAGCACCTCGGACTTGTAGGTGGCCATGTCCACGCCGGTCGGGCAGTCGTGGGAGCAGCCCTTGCATGACAGACAGAGATCGAGGGCTTCCTCGACCGCCGGATCCGTCACGGCCAGCGCGCCGGTCGCCACCTCCTGCAGGATCCGGGCACGACCGCGCGTGGAGTCCTTCTCGTCGTGGGTTGCCGTATAGGACGGGCACATGACCCCACCGGTGCCCGTGTTGTCGGCGAGACATTTCCCCACACCGGTGCACCGGTGCACCGCAGTCTCGAACGACCCGGCGTCGTGGGTGAAGCGGATCAGGGCGGGCTCATGCTTGCGAGGACGCGCCAGCCGAATGTCGGCGTCCAACGGAGCCGGATCAACCAGAACCCCGGGATTGAGCAGGTTCTCCGGGTCCAGGATGCGCTTGGCCTGAGCCATCAGCGCCAGCGCCTCGGCGGAGTACATCCGGCTCAGCAGCTCGGAGCGGGCGCGACCGTCGCCGTGCTCCCCCGACATCGAACCTCCGAACGAGGCGACCAGGTCGGCTGCATCCTCGAGGAACTCACGGAAGTGACCGCGACCCGAGGGGGTCTCGAGCTCGAAGTCGATGCGGACGTGAACGCAGCCGTCCCCGAAGTGGCCGTAGGGCACTCCACCCAATCGGTACTGCGCCAGGAGCTCGTCGAAGCTCCGCAGGTAGTCGCCGAGCCGTTCCGGCGGAACGGCCGCGTCCTCCCAGCCGGGCTGGGCCTGGCGGGCCAAGGTCCGCGCCGCGAGTCCGGCGCCGTCCTCGCGAATGCGCCAGAGAGCCCCTTGCTCGCGAGTGTCGGTGACGATCCGCGCTGGGACACCCGCCGCGGCGATGACCTGCTCGGCCAGCGCGACCGCTTCACCCTGGGTCTCACCCACCAGCTCGACGAAGAGCCAGCCCTTGCCCGCCGGCAGCTCAGGGTGCCCGGGTACAAGCGATGCGATGCGGTCGTCGAGGCCCTCGCACGCGATCGGGCCGAAGGGAAGGACCGCCATCACACCGTCGCCGGCCTCCGCCATCGACGGGTAGCCCAGGACGGCCATCACGCGGTGGGGCGCATCCTCGACCAGCCGCACGGTGGCGTCGAGAACGATGCCGAGGGTGCCTTCGCTGCCGACGACGAAGCGGTCGAAGCGACGTCCGTTCTCGGGAAGCAACTGCTCGAAGGCGTAGCCGCTGACCTGTCGGCCGAAGTGGCCGAACTGGGTGCGAATGGGGGCGAGCTGCGCGTCGACGAGCTCGTCGAGCCGATCGGTGGTCGTGACCACCGAGCCGTCGGCGAGCAGCAGGGTGAGCGACTCGACGTTGTCGACGGTGCGGCCGTAGCCGAGTGCGCGCGACCCGCAGGCGTTGTTGCCGATCATTCCGCCGATGGTGCAGCGCGTGTGCGTCGACGGGTCCGGGCCGAACCGCAGTCCCAGCGGAATCGCCTGCTG
>JBQCDC010000171.1:0-5448 GCA_051961575.1 Marmoricola sp. | reverse complement strand
GGCCGTGATCGGGGCCCCGAAGCACTACCTGCTGCGGACGGCGTGGGTGGTCGGCGATGGCAAGAACTTCGTCCGGACGATGCACACGCTGGCACGCGACGGCGTTTCCCCTGCTGTGGTTGACGATCAGTTCGGTCGACTGACCTTCACCTCCGAGCTCGCCCGGGCCACGCGCCACCTGCTGGAGAGCGGTGCCGCCTTCGGCATCTACAACGTCACGAACTCAGGTGCCTCGCGCAGTTGGGCCGACTGGGCGAGACGGGTCTTCGAGCTCAGCGGGCGCTCATCCGACGACGTCTCCTCGACGACGACTGCTGCCTGGGCCGAGGGCAAGGTGGTGTCTCCGCGGCCGAGGCACAGCGAGATGGACCTGTCGAAGATTCAGGCGACGGGCTTCGTGTCCGAGGACGTCGATGCCGCCCTCGAGGCTTACGTCCGCGGGCTGTAGGTACGGCGCTCGCTAGAACGCCCGTGGCACGAAGGTCTGGTCGCGCATGGGTGGCCGGACGTAGGGGATCTCCTTCATCTCGGGCAGCGTCACGGGTTCCGGCGCGACATCGGCGTAGTCGAACTGACTCAGCAGGTGGCGGATGCAGTTCAATCTCGACGCCAGCTTGTCGTCGGACGGGACCACGTACCAGGGTGCGTGCCGGTGGTCGGTGTACTGGAAGGTGGTGTCCTTGGCCATCGAGTACTTGACGTAGAGCTCGTGCTCCGCGAGATCCATGTCCGAGAGCTTCCAACGCTTGAGGGGTTCCTCGTTGCGGGCCTCGAAGCGGGCCGTCTGCTCGGCGAACGAGACCGAGAACCAGTACTTCAGCACGATGATCCCCGAGCGGACCAGCATGGTCTCGAACTCAGGCGCGGTCCGTAGGAACTCCAGATGCTCCTCCTCGGTACAGAAGCCCATCACCCACTCGACGTTGGAGCGGTTGTACCAGGAGCGATCGAACAGGACCATCTCGCCGGCCGCCGGCAGATGAGCGATGTAACGCTGGAAGTACCACTGGGTGCGTTCGCGCTCCGTGGGCTTGGGGAGCGCAACCACCTTGACGGTGCGCGGGCTGGTCCGCTCGGTGATCCGCTTGATCACGCCGCCCTTGCCGGCCGACCCGCGTCCCTCGAAGATGACCAGGACCTTCAGTCCCTGGGACTGCACCCAGTACTGGAGCATGACCAACTGCTCCTGCAACCGTTCGATCTCGGCCTCGTACACCTCCTTCCGGAGCTTCCCGTTCTTGCGGTAGTCGTCGGGAGTGCCGGTCGGCGCCAGAAATGCACCGTCGTCCGCGCCCTCGGGGAGTTTCGCCATGAGATCACTCTCGCACTGCCGCGCTCATCAGGCCGCCGCCGACGGCGCCAGCGTGGCGACTCGCATGAGGTCTGCGCCCGCCGTATGCAACAGTCCGGTGCCGGGGCGGATCGGTCCCTCGACCAGGTCGCGCGTGAGCCTGGCGCCGATCGGCTCGCCATCGCTCAGGCCACGCGGCGAGAGCAAGAGCCCCTGCCCCGCTGTCCGCAGCTCCGCGCGCCACCCGCGAAGCCCGTAGCCGAACCCTTCGGCCGTGCTTGCGACCATCAAGAACACGCCAGGTATCTGCCCCCGAATCGCAGCAAGTAGGACTTCGTCCATCGAGGAGTCGAGCTGATCCGCGTCGTCGATGGCGAGCAGGAGGGGATGGTCCGAGCCTCTGCTCAGCGCCGCCTCGAGGTCGCGCTGCGAATCCCGTCGTGCGGAGATGAGGACGGCCTCGGCTCCGGTCAGAGTGGCGGATTCGATCGCCCCGCTGAGCACGCTTGAGCGTCCGGAACGCGGCGGTCCGATCACCGCGAAGCATGGCGCTGCCTCGAGATCGGGCGCGAAGGCTACGAGCTCGTCGCCGCCTACCCCGACGATCGGGGCAGGTCGGGCCGCTGACGAAGGCAGCAGGGCGAGTGCTTCGGCGACGCTGATGCGTGAAGGGATCGGATCCAGGCGGAAGGGACGAGGACCCTTCCCGGTGTGCGTAAAGCTCGGCTCGACGTCGAGCAGGAACACCTGTGTCTCGTGCAGCCCGGGCCCGAAACATCGTCCGGGCGGCGGGTCACCCACCTGCCTGGCGCTGAGCCCCGCCAGGGCGTAGTCGCCCTTGTCGGCCAAGCGCAGCACATACCTCGCCTCGGTCATCGCACTCATGCGTGTGTTCGTCAACAGGCTTCGGTCGCCCGTGACGATGAGGTGAATCCCCACGCCCGCGCCTTCCCGAAGCAGTCGCATGACGGAATCGAGCTGGTCGCCGAGCTCCGAGAACGCCGAAAGGAAGCCCTCCCAGGGGTCGAGCATGAGAACCAGACGCGGCGTCGACGGATCACCCTTGCCGCCGACCGACGATGCCTGGCGTCGGTTCAACTCGTCGATCAACCTCGCGACCAGTCGTCCCACCCGCTCGGTCTCGTGGCGCGCGATCACCGCTCCGCAGTGCGGCATCGAGGTGAGTGTCTGAAGGTCGCCGCCACCGTCCCATGCGTAGAGGTGGAGCATCGACGGATCGGCCCGCTCGGCGATGGCAGCCGCCAGGACGAGCAGCGCCTGCGAGCGTCCACTGCGCGGTCCGCCGATGAGGTAGAGGTGTCCATCGCGGTCGAGGTCGAAACACGCGTTCTGCTGGCGCTGCGCCGACGGAAGGTCAGCGAGACCGAAGGGCAGCTGGAGATTCTCGGTGCTCGGCAAAGGATCCCGCTGCGACCAGGGCAGCCGGGCCGGCAGTGGGTCGAGCCAGGGTCGCCGGGGTTTCGCCTCGCCCTTGGCCGCAAGGCAAAGAGCATCCACCAAGGGCGCAAGCTCTCGGACGTCCCCATCAGGCGACGCAGTTTCGGCGGCGGGAGCCCATGGCAACGAGGAGATCGCCGGTCTGCTCACGGGCTCGGGATGACCAACGGGGGCCGCGGCACGAGCCGTCTGGAAGTGGATGGCGGGCTGGGATCCGAATCTCAGATACCCACGACCCGGCTTGCCTGCGGGGATCAAGGACGCGTCCGAAGCTCCCAGCACGTCAACGCTGTCCGCCGCGTCAGCTACGCGCAGCGCGATGCGGATGTTCGTGTTGGCACGGATCGCTGGGGACAGCACGCCGCTCGGGCGCTGGGTGGCAAGAATCAGATGCACCCCCAGACTTCGCCCCAACTGCGCGATGCTCACCAGACCGTCGATGAAGTCCGGGAGCTCGCGTGCCAGTTCGGCGAACTCGTCGATCACCAGCACCAGGCGCGGCAGCGGATCTCGATGAGGCTGACGCCGCCAGAGGTCGTAGTAGGCGTCGACATCGACGGCTCCGGCGTCCGCCAGCAGTGCCTTCCGCCGGTCGAGCTCGGCGCGTAGCGAGCTCAACGCCCGCTGGACGAGAGCCGGGTTCAGGTCCGTCACCTTCCCGACGGTGTGCGGCAGGCGCCCGCATTCGGCGAAGGCACTGTCGCCCTTGTAGTCGACGAGCACGAAGTTGAGCCAGTGCGGGTGATTGCCCAGCGCCAGCGACAGGACCAGCGTCTGAAGGAGCTCCGTCTTGCCGGAGCCAGTCATGCCCGCGATGAGCGCATGCGGCCCGTCATCTTTGAGGTCGAGCGCCAGGGGTCCCTGCGCACTCGCCCCGAGAACCACCGAGGTGCTCCGCGGATGCTCCGCCCAACGAGCATGGAGCTCCTCCGGCCGAGGTGGGCACTCAAGGAGGTAGGCACGCTCCGGGACCGAAGCCCGGCCCTCCCCGGAGGTGTCCTGGAAAGGCGCGAGGGCGCGGGCGAAGCGTTCCGCCCACCTCGTCGAGACCCGCTCGAGCAGGATCGATCCGACCTGGCGCCCATCGCCGATCAAAGAGCCGTACCCCGCGCGTCCCGACACAGTCGACAGGACCGCGCGCGCCTGATCGGGGAGCTCGCTGTCGAGGGGCGCCGTGCACAGCATGCGCACACCCACGTCAGGGCCATCCTCGACAAGGTCTCGTAGGTCAACCAGGCGACAGACGCCCGCGTAGCCGGCCACCACGACAACCACCGCCGCCGGATTCGGCGTCCCTTGTTCTCGCCGAAGCCGAATCAGGCGTCGCACCTCCGACACTCGGTCACGGATCGCCTCCCCCTCGGTCGCCACCGCGACCCCGGTTTCCGATCGCAGATGCGGCAGCCAGCGCAGCCACGGCCAGGCGTCTCGACCACCGAGTCCGAGGAAGACGAGAGAAAGATCGCGCGGTGCGTGGTGAGCAGCCAACTGCGCCACCAGCCACCGAAGGACGCCGTCCGCAACGCCCTGATCGCCGACCACTCCGACAACTGACGAAGAGGCAAGGTCCACACTCTGGGGGACGAGCCGAGCTGTCCGGGCCGGTGAGCCACCTCCACTCACCCGTACACCGGAGGGTTGATCGGCGGATCCCACGCGGAGCCGAAGGAAGTCGGCATCGCTGGGCCGTCTCTCCCAGAGCCGACGACCGGGCAGCAGAGCCGTCAGCAACGTGGCGGCGGGGTCCGGCAGCTCATCGCGCAACTCACGCTCCTCAGCCTCGACGGCATCCGAGACCCTCCGCTCGGCCTCCTCGACCTCCGCCGCGTACGCCGCCCGCGACTTCGCATGGCGTCGCGCTCCGCCGATGCGCATCGCCACGTGGTTCGCCAGCACCATCAGCGGGCTGGCCGCGGCGAACATCAAGTACTCGGGTCTCCGCAGCACCAGCGCGATCCCGACGCCGATGACGAGAGGCACGGCGAGAGCCACTGCTGGCAGCCGCCGCTTCTCAGGCTCGGCGGGCGGGTCCGGGACCTCGATCAGCTGCGGCTCGCTGCGCGTGAGCAAGCGAGGCGGCCTGAGCAGGCGACGCCAGCCGGGCTCCGCCTCCTCCCATACCCCGTCCGCGGGCGGCGACTCCCGAAGGACGGCTACCGAGGTTCCGGCCTCGAGCATCCCTCCGAGAGGCCAGACGACTGCGTCTCCTGGCACGCACCGATGGCCCTCGATGCTGGTGCCGTGCCTGGATCCGAGGTCCGTGACCTCGACGGCCGAACGCACGCTCAGGCTCAGGTGGCGGCGCGACCGCGCCGGGTCGTCCCAGGAGATGCCGCCGCTGCGACCGATGACGTGGTCACCCGGTGCCAGATCCCAGACCACGCCGGCGTCCGGGCCGCTGACCACGTGCAGCTGCCACCGGGTGCGTTGGCGGGCTCGTCTTCGACCAGCCGCGCCGAGTCGAGCACCGTTGACCAGCGCGCTACACGCGGGATCTCGCCCACGGCCGGGCAGTCGAACACGCCGACCCAGATGCTCGTGCAGCGACTGCTCGAGCTGCTCCACCGTCGTCGAGTCGTCGCACTCGACGAGCAGGTCCTCCGGCCCGTGCGCCGCCTCCACCGTCATTCCGATGCGCATGCAACGACGTTAGGGAGGGCTCCCGTCGGTCGAGAGCTGGACCGAATCCCCTTGTGGAT
>JBQCDC010000170.1:0-7313 GCA_051961575.1 Marmoricola sp. | reverse complement strand
CCGGATCTCCTCGTTGATCGCGGGCAGGATCTCGTGCATGTCGCCGATGACGGCGTAGTGCGCCTTGGCGACCATGGGCGCCTCTTCATCGGTGTTGATGGCGAGGATCGTCTTCGAGCTCGACATTCCGGCCCAGTGCTGGATCGCTCCGGAGATGCCGGCGGCGACATAGAGGTCGGGCGACACCCGACTGCCGGTCTGGCCGATCTGCTCGTGGTGGGGACGCCAGCCGAGGCTGGTGACCACGCGGGAGACGCCGATGCTGGCACCGTCCAGGCTGTCGGCGAGGTCGAGCAGGTCCTTGAACCCGTCGGCACTCCCTGCTCCACGGCCTGCGGCGACCACGACGCGTGCGCTCTTCAAGCTGCCGGACAGGTCGGGCTCGGGCTCGGCCGTCGACACGACGCGGGCGACGAGGTCGGCGGCTTCGACCTGCGGGGAGATCGGGACGAGGCGACCGGTGGCTGGAGCGCTCGCCGGCTCGGCGGCGACCGCGTGGCCCGCCACCGTGAAGATCGAGGGCCGCTGGTCGAGGACCATCTCCTCCACCACCGAACCACCCACGACCTGGCGGCTCACCGTGAACGGCGCCAGGCCACCGAAGCCGACCACGTTGGCCGCCATGGCTACGCCCAACCGGGCCGCGACGTGGGCGAGCACCTCGCCACCGCGCTGCGTGCCGGCCGCCGTGACGACCACGGCGCCGGTGCTCTCGCGCACGGCCTGAACCGCCGCTGCCCAAGCGGCGCCGCCGAAGGCGCTGAACGCATCGCCGGTGGCGTGATAGACGTCGCGAACGCCATAGGAGGCGAGTTGATTGCTCAGGGCCGTTGCGTCACAGGGCAGATCGCCTACGACGACCGCATCGATCGGCACACCGCCGCCGGCGGCGGCCAGGTTGCGCGCGAACGAGATGGTCTCGCAGGAGACCTCGACCGCGCCCTCGGCGTCGGTCTCGACAAGAACGACGATCATCGCAAAACTCCCAGCTCTTCGAAGAGGTCGACAACGGCGGCTGCGGCCTCGGGTCCCTTGCCGAGGATCTGCACCTGGCTCGGCGCGGGCGGTGGAACGGTGAGGCGAACCCGCTTGGTCCCCACCGGAGCGGCGGCGGGCTCACGCACCTCGATGGCCACCTTCTTGGCCTTCATCCGGCCCGGGACGCTCGGGTAGCGCGGCTCGACGCCGCCCTCGAGCACGGTGACGACGGCGGGCAGCGGAACCCGGTAGACCTCGTGGCCATCAGGCCCTTGGACTCCGGCGACCGCGTGGCCGTCCTCGATGGTGACGGTCTCGGCGCCGTTGACCACCGGACGTCCCAGCTCGTAGGCGAGCCGGATGCCGACCTGGAAGTCGCCGCTGTCGGCGGCGTCGTTGCCGAGCAGGATCAGGTCGTGGCTGGTGCCGGCCGCCTCGTGGTCGCGGACGACGGCCGCGATCTCGCGCGCGACGTCGCTGGGTCCATAGGTCGACGCGTCGGCGACGACGTGGGTGGCTGCGGTGCAGCCCATCGCCAGCGCGTTGCGGAGCTGCTCCTCGGCGGACTCGTCACCCAGAGTGAAGAGGGCCGCCGTGCCGCCCGTTGCCGCGGTGCTCTGGACGGCCAGCTCGACCGCGCACTCCTCGTGCGCGCTGACGGTGAAGCCGGCATGGCGGCCATCGACGGACTGCCCGTCGGCGGTGATCGCCACCTCACCGGTCGAGTCGACGACTCGCTTGATGCAGACCAATACGTTGCTCATCGCATGCGCTCGCTCTCAGGGTCGAAGAGGGAGGTGGCGTCGACCGAGCCGACGACCACGGGGTAGAGCTCCTCCATGTAGGACACGGCGAGCTCGGTGCCGATCACGGCCTGCTCGGGAGGCAGGTACGCCAGCAGCACGTGCTTGCCCAGCGACGGCGCGGAGCCGGCACTGGTCACATACGGGTGATGGCCATGACCGTCAGTGAGGACATCGCCGTTGCGGGTGAGGATCGGCTCGCCGCCGAGCATGTAGCGCTTCATCCCGGACTTCGAGGTGTGGTCCTCGACGGTCAGGGTGCACAGCACCGCCTTGGGTGCCTGCTCGCGCTGGGCGAGGTAGGCCTCGCGACCGACGAAGTCGGCGGCCTTCACCTTCGGACGCTGCATGCCGGCCTCGACGATCGAGCGCTCGGCGTCGAGCTCGGCACCGTAGGCGCGGTAGCCCTTCTCGATGCGACCGGTGGTGCCGTAGACGCCGATGCCCACTGGGATCGCGCCGTGCGGCGCGCCCGCCTCGAGCAACGTGTCCCACAAGGCCGCGGCGTCGTCCATCGACACGTACAGCTCCCAGCCCAGCTCACCGACGTAGGAGATCCGCGACGCGAGGACGGTGATGCCCTTCACCTCGATCTCGCGGCAGCTCAGCATCCCGAAGCCCGCGCCCGACACGTCGTCGGAGGTGACCGAGGCGAGGATGTCGCGCGCCTTCGGACCCCAGAGTCCGATCGTCGAGAAGTCGTTGGTGACGTCGGTCAGCGTGGTGGTGCCGTCCGCAGGCAGGTTGTCACGGAAGGTCTTCCGGTCGACCGGTCCGCGAGCGCCGCCGGTCACCACGCGGAAGTGGTTGTCGGCCAGACGCATCACGGTGAGGTCGGAGATGAATCCGCCCTTCGCGTCCAGCACGGGGGTGTAGATGACCTTGCCCGGCGCGACGTCGCACTGCGCCACGCAGGTGTACTGCACGGTGGCCAGGGCCTCGGGGCCGATGATGTCGAAGATCTGGAAGGCGCTGAGGTCGATGATGCCGGCGGCCTCACGCATGCGCAGGTGCTCGGCGTTGATGATCGGGCTCCACCAGCGCGAGTCCCACTCGTGCTCGCGGGGCATCACGGCGTCGCCGGACTGCTCGAGGAGGCCGGCGTTGGACTCGTACCAGTGCGGGCGCTCCCAGCCGGCGGTCTCGAAGAAGACCGCGCCGAGCGCCTTCTGCGACTCGTGCATGGGGGCCAGGCGCTGCTCGCGGTCGGAGGTGTACTGCTCGGCCGGGTGGACGATGCCGTAGGTCTTGATGAAGGCCTCGGTGGTGCGCAGGCGGGTGTGGTCGCGGCGCATCTGGTGCTCGTGGAAGCGGGCGATGTCGCTGTTGGCGATGTCGATCTCGGAGTGGCCGCGCGTCATCAGCTCGGCAACCGCTCGGCCGACACCCGGAGCCTCCTTGATCCAGACGGCGGCGGCAGCCCAGACGCCCTTGACGTTGCTCTCGCCGAGCACTGGCCAGCCGTCGGGCGTCAACGACAGCAGGCCATTGATCGCGTAGCGGATCTCCGCGCCCTCCGCGCCGAGCAGGTCGGGCATGAGCTCGTAGGCGGTCTCGAGCTGCGGGTCGAAGTCGTCGGAGGTGAACGGCAGCTCGGTGGGGGAGAGCTTGGACTGCTCGATCGTGGGGATGTCCTCGGGCTCGTGCAGGATCGCGCGGTGCGCGTAGGAACCGATCTCCATGTCCGCGCCGTGCTGCCGCTCGTAGCAGAGCGCGTCCATGTCGCGGACGATCGGGAAGTTGATCTCGCCGGCCAGGCCCGACAGCTGCGGGCAGGGACCGACGCTGATCATCTGGTGGACCACCGGAGCCAGCGGAATGGAGACGCCGGCCATGTCGCCGATCTTCGGGCTCCACACACCGCAGGCGATCACGACGTACTCGGTCTCGATGTCGCCCGAGTCGGTGCGCACGCGACGGATGCGCCCGTCCCCGACGTCAAGGCCGGTGACCTCGACGTTCGGGCAGGTGGTCAACGCGCCGAGCGCCATCGCGTTGTCGCGCATGATCGTTCCGGCGCGCAGCGAGTCGACCACGCCGACCGTGGGCGACCAGAAGGCGCCGACGATCTGGTCGATCTCGATGAAGGGGACCTTCTCCTTGACGAACTCCGGGCCGACGAGTTCCGCCGGGACGCCCCAGGCCTTCGCGCTCGACATGCGGCGCCGCAGCTCCTCCATGCGCTCCTCGGTGCGCGCGATCTCGAAGCCGCCGGACTGGGTGAAGACGCCCATGTCCTCGTACTGCTTGATCGAGTCGAGGGTCAGGTCCGTCATCTCGCGCGAGTGGTCCACGGGGAAGATGAAGTTCGACGCGTGGCCGGTTGATCCGCCGGGGTTGGGCAGCGGACCCTGGTCGATCTGGACGATGTCACGCCAGCCGAGCTGAGCGAGGTGATGGACCAGCGCATTGCCGACGATGCCGGCACCGATGACCACGACTTTTGCTGAGCTGGGAACGGCAGCCATGTGAACTCCTTGAGTTGCGAATAATGCAACACGATGCGTTATGCGAGACAAAAGTAGTCTTGCCCTCGGATCGTGTGCGTGTCAATGGGTGCTAGTGAGGAAAGTCACGGGATTTCGCGCCGGTCGCGGGTTCGTCTGCGCAGGCCGAACTCGCGCGACCGTCCGGGCGCGCGATGCCACTGTCGGGCCTTCGGCCTAGGCGTCGATCAGCAGGTCGGTGACCGCTGTCGAGCAGCAGGGGAGGAACTTGCCGGCCGCGATCTCGCGGGCGCGGATGCCGCCCTGATGGTTCATGTCGACCTCGCCGGACAGCTTGAGTGACTTGCAGGAGCCGCACATACCCTCCTGGCAGTTGGCTCCGATCCGGATGCCGGCTCGTTGGGCGACCCCGAGGATGTGCTCCTCGGGATCGATCCGCACGTTGAGGCGACTGCGGACGAAGGACATGGTCAGGCTGCCGGTGCCGACGGTCGCGAACTCGGAGGGGTCGGCGGCAGGTGCGGCGATCGGTTCGGGTTCGGCGGCCTCGACTTCGTCTTCCTCGAAGGTCGAATCAGGCCCGTAGAGCTCCGGGGCCTCCGGCGCGGGACTCTCCGCCGCGGTCGTGCTGGCGTACTCGACCTCCTCGTCGTACTCGAGCAGGGTCTGCCGGTCGCCGGTGAAGTACTCCATGTTGAACGAGGTGTCGTCGACGCCGACGTCGCGCACGAGTTGTTGGACGGCCTCGAGGTAACCCTCCGGTCCGCAGGCATAGACCTGGCGGCCATTCGCGTCGGGCGCGACCTGGTTGAGCATCTGCGCACTCGGGCGACCGGTGAGCCACTCCCAGGTGTCGGGCACGTTGCGATCGCCGAGTGACCAGAACACCTTGATGCGGGCGTCTGCGTCCGCCAGCTGCTCGAGCTCCTGGGCGAAGGTGAACGTTCCGGCCTGGGCCGCGTGATAGAGCAGCACGACGTCGGCGCGACCCGGGAGGTCGTGGATCGTGCGGATCATCGACATGAGCGGCGTGATCCCGGAGCCCGCCGCGAGGAAGAGGTAGCGGGCGCGGCGATCCCAGTCGGGCAGGTGGAAGGCGCCCACCGGACCGAGCATCTCCAGCACCATGCCTGGCTTCAGGTGATCGTGGGTCCACCGGGAGACGTTGCCCTCGGGATCACGCTTGATGCTGATCGAGAAGGTCCATGGTCGCGTCGGCGCACTCGAGATCGAGTAGCTCCGGTCGACGGGCTCGGCGTCCGGGCCGTCGATCGGGAAGGCGATGTTCAGGTACTGCCCGGCCCGGAACGACAGCGGCGCTCCGTCGGTGCGGCGGAACACGAAGGTCATCATGTCGCCGACCTCGGGCATCACCTCGACGCACTCGGCCATGAACTCCTGAGGCCGCCCGGGCCCGAGAGACATGTCCCGATTCCACGGCATCTCCAGCCCGCGGATCCGTTGGGGCGTCGGTGCCGCGTACGGAGAGGCGCTGAGGGTCATGACAGTTGTTCGCGCATCCGCATCGTGTACCAGTTGATGAAGGCCTCCACCTGGTACTCGCTCTTCATGTACGGGCCTTGCTGGTAGACGGGGCTACCCGCGCCGATCTGGCAGAGCTCCACGAACGCCTTGTCCTGCAGATTCGTGTGCTTCCAGACGTTGGTCAGCTCGTCGAGGTCGTAGTCCTCGCCCTCGACCGCGTCGTCGGCGACGAGCCACGTGGTCCGCACGATCGTGCGCCCCTCGTCGAGCGGGAACACCGAGAACGTGACGATGTGGTCGGAGAGGAAGTGGAACCAGGAGTTCGGCTGGAGGTGCAACGAGCATCGGCCGAGGCGGAAGTCGCGCAGGTCGCCGAGAAGCTTCTTGGACAGGCGACGTCCGGTCTCCGAGAACGACTCGCCGGCACCGTCGAGTGACTCGCGCGAGATGCGGAAGCCGGCGATCCGGGTGTCGAGCTCCTCGAGCACCTCCCAGTGCAGGCCGTAGCGATCGCAGCGCTCCTGCAGCGCCTTCTCCGCTGCCTTGTTGCGCTCCCACACCTCTTCGAGGTGCGGCGGGATGAGGCCCTCGGTGAGTCCCCAGGTGGGGAACAGCGAGCAGGCAAGTTCCGGGTGGCCGACGCAGTGATAGCACTCGCGGTTGTTCTCCATCACGAGCTTCCAGTTGCCCTCCTCGACGATGGTCTGCTGATAGGCGACCTTCGTGCGGGAGATCTCGTGGGGTGCGAGGTAGGGCTCGATCAGCGGAATGACCTTGTCGAAGTCCTCCGGCGGCTCGGGCGCGAGGCAGACGAACACCAGGCCGGCGACCACCCGACTGTGCGCCTTCTTGAGGCTGAAGCACTTCGGGTCGAACACCTCGTCGGGTGCGGTGGCGGCGTGCAGCAGTTCGCCGTCCGCGGCGTAGGTCCAGGAGTGGTAGTTGCAGACGATGTTGCCGACCGAGCCGGTGCCCTCTGTCAGTAGGCGGGCGCCGCGGTGTCGGCAGACGTTGTGCAGCACGCTGACGCCGCCGTCGTCGGTTCGCAGCACGATGAGGGAGTACGGGCCGAAGTCGACGGTGACGTAGTCGCCCGGCTCGGGGATCTCGGCGATGCTGGCTGCGAAGAGCCAGTACTTGCCGAAGATGCCCGCCATATCGGCCTTGAAGATCTCGGGGTCAGTGTAGAAGGGCGCCTCGAGCGAGAAGCCGGTGCGACGGCGCTCGAGCAGCTCGGCAAGAACGGAGGTGGCTTCGGGCGCGGACGTGGTCGTCATTTGCCGAGCGTAAGTCTCCCCGGCTCGTGGGTGCAATGTTTTGGTATTGATCGTGCAGAATGTCCGCATGATCGATCATCGTCTCGCTACTTTGCGTACGTTCGCGTCCTGCGGCACGGTCACGGCGACCGCGGAGCTGACCGGCTTGTCGCCGTCGGCCGTATCGGCTCAGCTGCGCGAGCTGCAGCGATCGCTCGACATCACGCTCTTCGTCCGGTCGGGGCGCGGGCTGAAGCTCACTCCGGCGGGCGCCTATCTCGTCCGGCGCTCGGACGTCCTCGTGCAGGAATGGGAGCGGATGCGGGCGGCCGCGCTCAGTGCGG
>JBQCDC010000169.1:0-3009 GCA_051961575.1 Marmoricola sp. | reverse complement strand
ACCTCGACCGAGCCGACCCGTGAGGTGACCCGGACGCGCGACCCGTCGGACAGCGATCGCGAGGCCAGGTCGTCGGGATGCATGAGCAGCTCGTGGCGCGACTGGCCCTTGGTCAACCGCTCGATGTTGTGCATCCAGGCGTTGCAGTCGCGCTGGTGGCGCCGCCCGATCAGCACCAGGTCGTCGGCCGAGCGTGGCTCGGCGTCGAGCCGCGCCATGTCCAGGGCGATCAGCTCGGGGAGCGCGTGGATCAGTCGGTCGCGGGTCGCGAGGCGGTCAGGAAACAGCCCTGGCTTCAGCGGTCCGAGGTCGATCCCGCTGGGGCTCTTGCGCAGATCCGAGATCGTCACGCCGCTCTTGTCCGTGCGGAGCAGCTGACCGATCAGGAACGTCGGGCTGAGGGTGAGCCGCGCCCTGAGCTCGAGCCGCTTCCGCAGGCTCGCCTTCCGGTTCAAGCGTGCGGCGGTGCGGAGCGCGACCTCGCGGTAGATCTCCCAGTCGTGGCGCTGGTCCCGTGACTTCGAGAAGACCGCAGGCGTGAACCGTGCCGTGTTGCGTACGGCCAGCGTGTGGAAGACCAGGTCGTAGTGGTCGCGCTCGAGCGCGGAGGTCGGCGGCAGGATGACGTCGGCGTGCCTCGTCGTCTCGTTGATGTAGATGTCGACCGCGACCATGAAGTCGAGGCCGTCGAGCGCGCTGTCGAGAGCGCCACCGTCCGGCGTCGAGAGCACCGGGTTGCCCGACAGGGTCACGAGCGCGCGGATCTGTCCCTTGCCGGGCGTCTCGATCTCCTCGCGCAGCGCCGCCACCGGGAACTCGCCGGCGGTCTCGGGCAGCCCGCGCACGCGGCTCTGCCAGGCGTTGTGGTGTCCCTTGCCGATGATCCGCCGGCCGATGACGTCGATCGCCGGGGAGGTGAACATGGCGCCGCCGACCGCATCCAGACGGCCGGTGAGCAGGTTCAACATCTGGATCGCCCATTGAGCGACCGAGCCGAACGCGGTGGTGCTGACGCCGATCCGGCCGTAGGCGACCGCGCTGTCCGCCTTGGCGAACTCGTTGACGACGCGGCGGATCTCTTGCGCGTCGACCCCGCCGACCTCGGCTGCACGCTCAGGGGTGAAGGCGGCCACGGCAGCGGCGACATCCTCGATACCCGTCACGTAGGCGGGCGGATCGAGCAGACCGTCCGAGAACAGGACGTTGACCATGGCCAGCAGGACGTAGACGTCGGTGCCCGGCCGGATGAAGTGGTGCTCGGTGGCCACCTTGGCCGTCTCGGTGCGCCTCGGGTCGAAGACGACCATCCGCCCGCCCCGGGCCTTGAGCTCGCGGAGTCGGTTGGGGAAGTCGGGCGCGGTCATCAGTGAACCGTTGCTGGCCATCGGGTTCGCGCCGAAGACCAGGAAGTACGACGTGCGGTCGATGTCCGGCACCGGCAGCATCAGCTGGTGGCCGTAGAGGAGGTGCGAGACGAGCTGGTGGGGGAGCTGGTCGACCGAGGTGGCGCTGTAGGTGTTGCGCGATCGCAGCGCCTTCACCATTCCCAGGCCGTGCGTCATCGAGCCGAGGCTGTGGACGTTGGGATTGCCGAGGTAGAAGCCCACCGCATCGGAGCCGTGTGTGTTGATCACGCGGGAGAGGCCGTCGGCCACCAGGTCGAACGCCTCGTTCCAGCTGATCTCGACCCAATCGTTCCCGACGCGCTTGACCGGGTGGCGCAGCCGGTCGGGGTCGGAGTAGATGTCGCCGATGCTCACGCCCTTCGGGCAGATGTGGCCGCGCGACAGCGGATCGTCCGGGTTGCCGCGCACGCTCGTGACCTGGTGGTCCTCGACGGTGAGGCGCAGACCACAGATCGCCTCGCACAGGTTGCAGACGCCGATCACTTCACGCGTAGTCGTCACGGTGGCCATCGTCGCACCGATTCGCTGGATTAGGGCGGCGCGGGGTAGTCTTTTCCGGTTGTCTAGGACCCAGTTCCCAGGCAACGGGTAACACCTGCCGTCAGAACGGCCGCGGATCCAGAGTGCCCCGGTGAACAGGCCCGGGCGCGCCGCGCAACGGAAATGAGAGGAGAACCGCATGTCGATCGGTACCGACGCGGAGACCAAGAAGAAGATCATCGCTGAGTACGGCGCCAATGAAGGCGACACCGGTTCTCCCGAGGTCCAGATCGCGCTGCTCTCGCACCGCATCAGCCACCTCACCGAGCACCTGAAGCAGCACAAGCACGACCACCACAGCCGTCGTGGCCTGCTGCTCCTCGTCGGCCAGCGCCGTCGTCTCCTGAACTACCTGGAGAAGACCGACATCGAGCGTTACCGCTCGATCGTCCAGCGCCTCGGCCTGCGTCGATAATGTGGAGAGGGTCCGTCGTTCACGGCGGGCCCTCCTTCACTATCGAGGCGCCTTACAACAGAATCAGTAGTAACAAATAACAGGAGCGGCCCGACTCGCTCGGTCCTCGACAGTGGCTCCCAGTCTCGACAAGCTCGACCAACGAGCGGGACTGTGGGCTTCGATCGAAGACCGGCATCTGGGTCAATCGCGGTTGCTCCGCGAACAGAAAGTGCATACCCACATGTCTGCAGACGACAACGTCTACGCAGTCGAGACGGTCATCGACAATGGCCGCTTCGGCACCCGCAAGGTCACCTTCGAGACGGGCTTCCTTGCCCGCCAGGCCGCCGGTTCGGTCACGGCCTACCTCGACGACGACACCATGCTGCTCTCGGCCACCACGGCCAGCAAGCAGCCCAAGGACCACTTCGACTTCTTCCCCCTGACGATCGACGTCGAGGAGCGGATGTACGCCGCGGGCCGTATCCCCGGCTCGTTCTTCCGTCGTGAGGGTCGCCCCTCCGAGGATGCGATCCTCACCTGCCGCCTCATCGACCGCCCGCTGCGCCCGACCTTCAAGAAGGGCCTGCGCAACGAGATCCAGGTCGTGATCACGGTTCTGGCGCTCAACCCCGACACCCCCTACGACGTGCTCGCGATCAACGC
>JBQCDC010000168.1:0-10721 GCA_051961575.1 Marmoricola sp. | reverse complement strand
AGGCTGATCGAGTTGATGCAGTACCGCTGATCGGTGGGCGTCCCGTAGCCCTCGCCTTCGAAGACGTGCCCGAGGTGGGAGTCGCAGTTGGCGCAGCGGACCTCGACGCGGCGCATGCCCATCGAGTTGTCCTCGATGTAGCGCACCGTGTCGGTGATCGGCTGGAAGAACGACGGCCAGCCACATCCGCTGTGGAACTTGGTGTCGGACTCGAACAGCGCCGCGCCACAGGCTCGGCAGTGGTAGACACCCTTGGTCTCGGTGTCGGTGTACTCACCTGTGAAGGGTCGCTCCGTTCCGGCTTCGCGAAGCACGTGGAACTCGGCCGGACTGAGCTCGGCACGCCATTCGGCTTCGGTCTTCTCGACGTTGGTCATGTCATGAGCCTACGGGCGCATTCCGGCAGACCAAGTCGCCTCTGGTGACGGAATCCTTACCGCCCGCTTCCGTAGGCTGAGCCCATGGCGAAGCCCGAGGTTGCCCATGTCGTGGCCGGAGATCGTGAGGTGCGGGTCTCGAGCCCGGAGCGCGTGCTCTATGAAGCCACGGACCGCACTCCGGCGATCACCAAGCTGGACGTGGCCGAGTACTTCGCGGCCGTCGGCAGCGCCTTCATGCACGCCAACGGAAACCGTCCCGTGGCGCTGGAGCGCTGGCCGGGCGGATGGCGCGAGGGCATGAAGCTCTCGCTCGGCCCGATGGGCCAGCAGCAGGGGGACGGCTTCTACTCCAAGCGGCTACCCAAAGGAGCCCCTGACTGGCTGGTCACGACCCGGGTCACGACGCCGAACGGTCGCCCGATCGATGAGCTCTGCATCACCGAACCGGCATCGGCCGTCTGGGCTGCCCAGATGGGGACGCTGACCTTCCACCCGTGGGCCGTCCGAGCCGACGACGTGGACCACCCCGACGAGTTGCGCATCGACCTCGACCCCCAGCCCGGCGCTACGTTCGCCGACGCGCAGCGAGTCGCTGCGGCCGCCAATGAGCTGCTGACCGAACTCGGGATCACCGCGTTTCCCAAGACCTCCGGCAACCGCGGCATCCACGTCTACGTGCGCATCCGTCGGGAGTGGACCTTCGACGACGTGCGGCATGCGGCGATCGGGTTCGGTCGCGAGCTCGAGCGCCGCGACAGCGGCGTGACCACCAACTGGTGGAAGGAGGAGCGGCCGGATGGCTCGATCTTCATCGACTTCAACCAGAACCTGCGGGACCGAACGGTTGCAGGAGCCTGGAGCCTACGGCCGAGGCCGGGTGCGCCGGTCAGCACGCCCATGAGCTGGGCGCAGTTGGCCGACGTTAAGGACGCGCGTGACTTCAACCTGACCACCGTGCCGGACTTCCTCGCGGACGGCGATGCCTGGGCGAGCATCGACGACGAGGCGCATTCACTCGAGCCGCTCCTCGAGCTCTGGGAGAACCTTCCGGGTGGAGAGGTGAACTTCCCTCCGGACTACCCGAAGATGCCGGGCGAGCCGCCGCGGGTTCAGCCGAGTAAGAAGGTTGCGTCCCACTGGGACGAGGAAGGCAACCGGATCGAATGACGTGCCCGTGTGGTGGCGGCGACTACGCCCAGTGCTGCGGTCCGTTGCACACCGGCGAACGCAACGCCGAGACGCCCTTGGAGCTGATGCGGTCGCGTTACTCGGCCTATGCACTCGGACTCCACGACTACGTGTTCCGGACGTGGCACCCGCGAACCAGGCCCGAGGACATCTCGGACACCGGAACCTGGACGGGCCTGGAGATCATGGATGCGACCGACACCGAGGTCGAGTTCAAAGCGCACTACCCGGGCGGCGTGCTCCACGAGCGGAGCCGCTTCGAGCTGCGACGCGACCGCTGGGTCTACGTCGACGGAGACGTTCGCTACTGAAGCCCCTCGGCCTGCTCGTCGAAGTTCTCGTGCTCGATCAGGTGGAGCACCGGCACGTTGAGCTTGCGCCGCGCGCGTGACGTCCAGTCGACGTGGAAGAACTCGGAGACCACGTGCGGCCGGGTCATGATGATGACCTCGCGCGCGTCCACCTCGGCGACCTTGTCGGTCAGGGGTCCGATCGGCTCGCCCGAGATCACCGTCCCGATCGCCTTCACCCCCATCTGTCCGAACTGCTCGGCCGCGGCATCGCAATCCCGCTTGGCGGCAGCGCGCTCCTCGGAACGGATCTGCTCGGCGGTCTCGAGAGACACCGGCGCCATCGCCACCTCGCCCAGCCCCAGAGTGCCGAGGCCGGCCTCGACCGTTGCCGCGGCATCGACCACGGGCATGAGCACGTGGTACACGACCGGATCGGGGATGTCCTCGTGCAGGCTGATCACCTGTCGAGCGTCGAGCTCGGTCGGCGCCTGCTCGACCAGCAGAACCACGTCATATGTCGTCATCGGATTCACCTCACGCGGTCGCGCCCGTTATCGGATCAACTACCTAACACTGTAGTGAGGTCGTAGCTCACTGGCTCCTCGAGCTGCGTGTAATCGCAGGATTCCGGATCCCGGTCCGGACGCCATCGCTTGAACTGGGCGGTGTGTCGGAACCGCCGGCCTTCCATGTGCTCGTAGCCGACCTCGAGGACGCGCTCGGGTCGCAGCGGAGTGAAGGACAGGTCCTTGCCCTGCGACCACCGGCTCTGGGTGCCCGGAACGCGATCCGGATTGGCCACGGCCCATTCGGCCCACTGACCCCAGGGGTGGTCGGCCAGGTCGCAGACGAGCGGGGCGAGCTCCTCGATCAGCTCGGCACGACGCTTCTCGGTGAACGAGGCAGCGACTCCGATGTGCTGCAACGCGTCACCGTCGTAGAGGCCGAGGAGGAGCGAGCCGAGCAATGGCCGCTCAGGGGTCGAGTTCTTGTGCAGTCGGTAGCCCGCCACGACGACGTCAGCGGTGCGCGCGTGCTTGATCTTGAGCATCGTGCGGCTGTTGGGGGAGTAGGGCGCGGTGAGCGGCTTCGCCACGACGCCGTCGAGTCCCGCGCCCTCGAAGTCGTCGAACCAGCGGCCGGCCTCATCGGGGTCCGTGGTCACGCGCGTGAGGTAGCACGGCCCGGTCAGCCCGGATAGGGCGTCTTCGAGGATCGCCCGTCGTTCGGAGAAGGGGCGCTGGGTCAGGTCGTCGTCGCCCAGGGCCAGCAGGTCGAATGCGACGAACGAGGCGGGCGTCTCCTGCGACAACTTCTCGATGCGCGAGGCGGCCGGGTGGATGCGCTCCTGCAGCACCTCGAACTCCAGTCGAGGGCCGATCGCGACGAAGAGCTCGCCGTCGATGACGCATCGCTCGGGGAGTTGGCGCTTGATCGCCTCGACCATCTCGGGGAAGTAGCGCGTCAACGGTTTGGTGTTGCGCGAGGCCAGCTCGACGTCGTCGCCGTCGCGGAAGACGATGCAACGGAAGCCGTCCCACTTCGGCTCGAACGAGAGTCCGCCGTACTTGTCCGGGTCGGGAATGCCTGCGACGGATTTCGCGAGCATCGGCTGGACGGGCGGCATCACGGGGAGGTCCACGCGCCCACCGTATCTACCCCTGGGCCCGCTGCGGTCCTAGCGTGGGGGCATGGGTGCGGATCGCTCTGCCCTCACAGCGGTCGGTGTGGCCGCTGTAGTGCTGGTCGCCCTGGTCGCGACGACGTCCGGTGGACTCGGCCCCGTCCATGTGCCGCACCCGTCGTCACAACAGGCGGGAACGCCACCGACACACCAGTCGTCGGGAGGCTCGCCGTCCAACGGTGGAAGCAATCAACAGCCCGCACCGCCGAGCGGAACTTCCCACGGTCTTACCGGGCTGCCGACCGTCAGCCAGTTCGTGCTGATCCTCGTGCTGGCGGGCATCGTGCTCACGGTGATCGTGAGCTTGAGGGTCGCGTTCGCGCGTCGGAGAACGTTGCCGCCGGCTCGAGGTCGACCCTCGCCGTTGGTCGAAGAACCGGCGAGTGAGGGGGAATCGCTCGAGTCCCTCGAGTCGATGCTCGGCGAGCAGCTGGCGGCCCTGGATACCGGAAGCCCGCGGAACGCGATCGTCGCCGCCTGGGTGCAGCTCGAGGAGTACGCCGCCGGTCACGGTCTGGCTCGCGACCCGGCAGACACACCTGCGGAGTTCGTTGCTCGCGCGCTGGCCGTCTACCTCCTCGATCGCTCAGTCATCGAGCGGTTTGCGGATCTTTATCGCGAGGCACGGTTCTCCACCCACCCTATGGAGGAGCGCCATCGAGATGAGGCGCGCAGGTGTCTCGAGCACCTGACGCGGAGCCAGGTGGCCTCGTGATCATCGCGTGGGTCGGGCTCTTCGTCGTCATCGTCGTCGTGCTGATGGCGCTCCCGGCGTCGACCACGATCAGCAGCATCGCGTGGCCCGAGGATGCGCCACTGCACCTGCACGACGACCGGGCCCGCGACCCTCACCTGCGGCACCTCGCTCGAATCCTGTCGAGCGACTCGAGTCGGGAGGCCCAGGCTGTCATCGCGGACCTGGCCGAGGGCATCGTGTCCTCCTCGGCCATCGCACTCTTCGAGGGAGCCGAGTCGGCCCGAGCGCGGCTCGGACCTGTCGATGCGTTCGTGACCGGTATGCCACCGAAGGACCACGACCAGTTCCTGCGCCGCCTCGGCGATGCGCTCGACCGGATCGAGCGCTTGTGATCGCCCCGGCCGAGGCGTCCAGGCTCGCGGGCGCGGTGCTGGACGAGGTCGAACGCGCCGTCGTCGGGAAGCGACCGCAGCTCACCTTGGTGCTCGCGGCGATCCTCGCCGGCGGTCACGTGCTCATCGAGGACTTTCCCGGCCTGGGCAAGACGCTGGCGGCTCGATCCTTCGCTCAGACGCTGGGGTTGGACTTCGCCCGCGCGCAGTTCACTCCCGACCTCCTACCCGCCGACCTGACCGGCTCGTTCATCTACGACCAGCGCAGGTCGGAGTTCGACTTTCGAGCGGGCCCCCTCTTCACGGGGCTGCTGCTCGCCGATGAGATCAACCGGACGCCCCCGAAGACGCAGGCGGCGCTTCTCGAAGCCATGCAGGAGGGACAGGTGACCGTCGAGGGGCGGACGTTCCCCCTGACGAAGCCCTTCCATGTCCTCGCGACGGCCAACCCGATCGAGTACGAGGGCACCTACCCGCTCCCGGAGGCTCAGCTCGATCGATTCCTGCTGCGGGTGGCGTTCGGATATCCGGAGAGCGAGGAGGAGTGGGAGATCCTCGAGCGCCGACTGCAGCGGCGTCAGGAAGCTCAGTCGTTGACGCCGATCACGACCGCTGAGCAGCTGTGCGAGATGCAGGCCTCGGTGGAAGGCGTCGTGGTTGACCCGGGGATCGGTCGCTACTGCGTCGGGCTCGCGGCCGCCACGCGTGGGCATCATCAGACGCTGGTGGGCTGCTCACCGCGCGGAGGACTTGCGCTGATGCTGGTGGCTCGCGCGTACGCGGTGATCGGTGGTCGCGACTTCGTCACGCCCGAGGACGTGAAGGCGGTGGCCATCCCTGCGCTGGCGCACCGCATCACGATCCGACCCGAGTTGTGGATGACCGACATCTCCGGGGCGAACGTGGTCGAGTCGGTTCTTCATGAAGTGCCGGCGCCCTCGGCGCGTGAGCAGGGCTGACGGTGTCGACCGGCCCACCACCGCTCTGGCGGCCGACGCACGCGCACGTGCGAGCGAGCATCGCCAGCACGGCACTGCTGGTGGCTGCGGTCGCTGCGGGTCGTTCCGATCTGGCCCTGCTGGCGATTCCGCTCGCGACGATCGCGGTGTGGGCGGGCGTTCGACGACCCCAACGCCTGCCGCATGTGGTCGCCGAGGGCGGCTCGCTGACGGTCAACGAAGGCGAGGACTTCGTGTGGAGGGCGACGGTGAACGAGCTTGAGCCCGGCGCTCGCATCGTGGCCGTACATCCGGGACAGCGCTTCCTCGAGGTCGATCCGTCACACGGTCTGCTCGAGACTGGCCTGGACGGGCGAGACATTCAGGTCGGTCTGCGCGCGACCCGATGGGGACGGCGGGTGCTCGGACAGCCGGTCGTGGTGGCCTACGACCGATGGCTCGCTTGGCGCTGGGGGCCGCGAACGCTGCCCGGGTATTCAGTCACGGTGCTGCCCGCGCCTGCGGCCGTTGATGCACGCGCGCCCGCACCTCACCCGCGCGGGTTGGTGGGCATGGAGCGCGCGGCTCGTGCGGGTGAGGGGACGGAGTTCAACAAGGTGCGCCTCTTCACGCCCGGTGATCGGCTGCGACGGATCCATTGGCCGGTCACGGCTCGGACCGGGCAGTTGCACGTGACCGCCACCCACACCGACGAGGACACCCAGATCGCGCTGCTGGTGGACGCACTCAATGACATCGGCGAAAGCACCGGAGTCGAGGGTGTCCACAGCAGCATGGACATCACTGTTCGAGCCGTCGCGGCCGTGGCCGCCCAGTTCCTGAGGCGTGGCGATCGCGTGGGGATGCGGGTGTTCGGGGACTGGGGTGTCAGCCTGTTGCCACCACGATCGGGCGAGGTTCAGCTGCGTCGCATCCTTGACTCGCTGTGCCTGATCGAGCCCGGAAGGGCGCGGGGCGCAGCGTCGGTGGCGTCACGTCGCGGGCTGAGCGCCGGAACGCTGGTCGTGATGTTCTCGCCGATGGTCGAGCCGGCTGTCGCGGCGCAGGTCGCTGTTCTGCTGCGATCAGGTCTGGACATCATCGTGGTGGACACACTGCCGCCAACGCTCGCCTCCGAGCCTTCGACCGCGATCGAGCCCGAAGCTCTTGCCTGGCGCATCAGGATGTTGGAGCGGCGGCTCGAGCTCGATCGCCTGGCAAGTCTTGGGGTGCCGGTCGTGCAGTGGTCCGGTCCGCATTCGCTGGACATCGTGTTGCGGGATCTGAGCTCGCGGCCTACTCGTCCGAGGCTGGTGGCGCGATGACACTGATCGTTTCGGATCGGAGTGGGAGCGCGCTTGCCGTGGTGAGCGTCGGACGTGTCGCACTGTGGGTGGCGGAGGTCGGCTCCGTAGCGGCGATGGTCTCGGTCGCGGCTGCCTCGGCCTCTCACGTTGAGCTGTGGGCTGCGGCTGCGGTGACCGTCCTCGGTTCGCTGGCCGTCGTGCTTCCCGAGAGCGAGGCGGGTCTGCTGACGCTGATCGCCTATGGGGCCTGGTGGTTCGCTGTCGATGGGCACGCATCGATGGGTGCGGTGCTGGCGGCCGCGATGGCGGCGATGGTCTTCCACGTGGCGATTGCTCACGCCGCGGCCGCGCCTCCCGGCGCTGTGACTCGGCTGGCGGTTCTCCGATCGCTTGCGGTCGACGTAGCGTCGGTCGGGCTCGTCACCTGGGCGGCCGCGATCGTGGTGAGCCTGGTCGATGGTGCGCACCTGCACTCACCGTCGTTTCTGATCGGCGTGGCGCTCGTGCTGGTCGGGGCGTTGCCTTGGGCGGCTGGAACGAGAGGTCGCTAGGAGGGACTGTGGCGCAGAGGAGATCGACACGGCGCATCGTCGAGGCGACGGCGTGCGCCGCGATCGTGGGTGGCGTTCCGTCCACGGTCTACGCGGGTGTGAAGGGCGGAGGCGTCGCCGCGGCTGCCGAGTACGGCGTCGATGCGACCGCCCGGATCGGAGTGCTGCTGCCACCGTTTCGACCCGGGCTCGTGCGTGGTGTCATCGCACACCTGGCGATCTCGATGCTCGCCGGAAGCGCGATGGCGCGCCTGCTGCCTCTACGCCGTTCTCGTGTCTGGGGTACAGCGGCCGGCGCCGCGATGGGATGGTGCAACCTCGTTGTCATCGGACGCCGGATTCCAGCGATCGCCGAGGTCCCGCTGGTGCCGGGGCTGGCCGACAACCTGGCGTTCGGCTTCACGTTCGCGGTCGTCGCCGACCGCGCTGTTCTCGGCGGGCGTGTAGGTACCGTCCGGGGCGACGTATCCGAGGATCTCGACGGCCTGTTCCGGGTGGTCGAGATCGACGGCTAGCACGGGCTCGGACTCACCGCTACGGACCGCGTCCGCGTGAGCGCGATCTTTGGCCTGGACAAAGGAAGCGACCATGCGAGGCATCGCCGGGCTGCCGTGCGCGAACAGTATGGAATCGGTCTTCATCTCGGTCCCTTCGTCGAATCACACCTTCACTCTGCGCGGTGGGGGTTGGAGTCTGAAGGCTCCTGACGAAGGCCTAACGTCGGAGCTCCGCTTTCTAACGACGTTGCGCTGGTCCTCCTGCTGCCGAGCTACACCAGCTCTCCGCGCTTCCTGCCCAAGTAGGCGCGCTCGGCGGAGTTCTCGGTCGCCGCGATCGCCGCGTCGTAGGCGTCTTTTGCCTCTGCGCTTCGCCCCAGCCTCCGGAGGAGATCCGCACGCGCTGCATGCCACGCGTGATAACCCTCGAGTGGCAGTTGGTCCACCAGCGCCAGCGCGACCGCGGGTCCATCGAGCTCAGCGACAGCAATGGCCCGATTGAGCGCAACGATGGGCGACGGATCCAACCGGGTCAACTGGTCGTAGAGCGCGACCACCTGGGACCAGTCGGTGTCCGACCCCGAGGGCGCGTCGGTGTGGACAGCGTTGATCGCTGCGAGGATCTGATAGCGCCCCGGCCGATTGAGCGCGAGGCAGGCTCGAACCAGGTCATGGCCCTCGGCGATCAGTGCCTGGTTCCAACCTCCTCGGTCCTGCTCGTGCAGCGGAACCAGCTGTCCGTTGCGTACGCGCGCCTCGCGGCGCGCCTCCGTGAGGAGTTCCAGTCCGAGGAGGCCCATCACCTCGGGCTCGTCGGGCATCAGCTGCCGCAGGATGCGGGTCAGGCGCAGTGCTTCCGAGGTCAGCTCGGTGCGAATGGGGTCGCCGTCGCCGCTCGCGAGGTAACCCTCGTTGAAGACGAGGAAGAGGACCGTCAGCACGCCGCTGAGGCGCTGCGGGAGATCTGAGGTCTCCGGCACCCGGTAGGGCACCTTGGCCGCCGCGATCTTCTTCTTCGCCCGCGTGATCCGCTGGGCCATGGTGGTCTCGGGTACGAGGAACGCCTGCGCGATCTCTGCGACCGTGAGCCCGCCGAGCAACCGAAGCGTCAGCGCGATCCGCGCCTCGGGCGCGAGCGCTGGGTGGCAGCACGTGAACAGCAGCCGGAGCCGGTCGTCCTCGACCGGCCCAGTCGGTTCGTGTGCGGTGTCGTCCTGGGTCATCAGAGCCGCCTGTTGCTTGGCGTCGCGCAGCTTCTCGCGGCGGAGCTTGTCGATGGCACGGCGCGTGGCGGTGGTGGTCAGCCAACCGCCGGGGTTCTGCGGAACACCAGCCTCCGGCCAGTTCTCGAGGGCCGCCACGAGCGCCTCACCCGCCGCCTCCTCGGCGATATCGATATCGCCGAATCGGCGGACGAGTGAGGCGATCACGCGGCCGTACTCCTCCCGGAAGACACGCTCGACGGCCGCGGTTCCGCTGTCCATCGAGTGGGTTACGCGGCGCCCTGGAACGGTCGGACCTCGACCTTGCCGCGGCAGGCCTTGGATCCCTCCGCAGCCAGCTTGAGTGCGACGTCGAGGTCCGGCGCTTCGATCACCCAGAAGCCGCCGATGTACTCCTTGCTCTCCAGGTAGGGGCCATCGGTCATGACCGGCGTTTCGCCCTGGCCGTCCACCACAGTCGCGGTCGACGCGGACTCGAGGCCACCGGCGAAGACCCAATAGCCGTCGGCGCGGAGCTGGTCGTTGAAGGCATCGGTGGCGGCGAAGGCCGCTTCCATCTCCTCCTTGGAGCCGTAGGAACCGAACTCGGTCCACTCCGCCGGACCGTGCACGCTCAGCAGGTAGTACGTCATCGTCTTCTCCTCAGTCTCGGGACGGCTCTCATGACCGCCTCTCACCCTCACCACGAACGGCATCCCGTCAATACGACAACCTGCCACAGAAATCTTCGAGCGCCCTAGGCTCTCCCCATGCAGACGACCGAGACCCTTCCCGTCGTATCTGCCACGCGCTACCTCACGCCTCTGCGCGAGGGTGGCTCGCTTCCCGGGATCATGGAGGCCGACGACCTCGGCACCTACGTCTGCAAGTTCCGCGGCGCTGGGCAGGGACTTCGCGTGCTTGTCGCCGAGGTGATCGCGGGGGAGCTCGCCCGAGGTCTTGGACTTGCGACGCCGCGACTCGTCGGACTCGACGTGGATTCGGCCATCGCCAAGTACGAGGCGGACGAGGAGGTGCAGGACCTCTTGACGTCGAGCCTGGGTCTGAACCTGGGCGTGGACTTCCTCCCGAGCTCCTTCGGCTTCGACTCGACGACGCCGATGGGTGAGGAGTTCGCCGAGAAGCTGCTCTGGTTCGACGCGTTCATCGCCAACGTCGACCGCACCTGGCGCAACCCGAACCTGCTGGTCTGGCACGGCGACGTGTGGCTGATCGATCACGGTGCCGCGCTCTACTTCCAGCACGCTTGGGCCGGCGGCCTCACCGACCCAGAGCGTTTCGCCGTGCAACCTTGGGATCGCAGTGACCACGTCTGCTCTGAGCGCGACGCGCGGTCGGTCGACAGTGCGATGGCCGAGGCTCTGACCGACGACCTCCTGCGATCGGTCGTCGAGATGGTGCCCGACGAGTGGCTGGCACCGGTTCCCGGAGCGGAGAGCGCGGGGGAGCAGCGCGATGCGTACGTGAGGTTCCTCGAGGCGCGTCGTGACGGCGGTCGGCCGTGGCTTCCGGGCGGGACTCCATGAGTCGGCTGCCCTACCAGTACGTCGTACTGCGGTGCGTTCCTCGCG
>JBQCDC010000167.1:0-6096 GCA_051961575.1 Marmoricola sp. | reverse complement strand
CTCGGCGCTGCTCCTGCTCGGGCTCCTGGTGGGTCTCGGCTTCGTCGGCTTCCTCGACGACTTCATCAAGATCTACAAGCAGCGCAACCTCGGTCTGCGCAGCTGGTCCAAGATCGTCGGCCAGACCCTCATCGCGGTGGTATTCGGCTACTTGGCGGTCGACCCCTTCAAGGACGTGCACGGCGTGCGGCCGGCGAGTCTGCATCTCTCGTTCCTGCGCGACCTCACGGCCTTCTCCGTACCCGCCGTCGTCGCCGTCGCGTTCATCTGGCTGCTGATCACCGGCGCGAGCAACGCGGTGAACCTCACCGACGGGTTGGACGGCTTGGCGACCGGTGCGTCCGGAATGGTCTTCAGCGCCTACGTGATCATCAACATCTGGCAGAGCAATCAGCGCTGCAGCCGCCCCAAGGCCGACCTCTCGATGTGTTACAACGTGCGGGATCCACGCGACCTGGCCGTGCTCGCGGCCGCTCTCGCCGGCGCCTGTTTCGGCTTCCTCTGGTGGAACGCCGCGCCCGCTCAGATCTTCATGGGTGACACCGGGTCGCTCGCCCTGGGTGGCGCGGTCGCCGGCATGGCGTTTCTTACCCGGACGGAGTTCCTGCTCGCTCTGCTGGGCGGACTCTTCGTGATCCAGGCCGTGTCGGTCATCCTGCAGGTCGGGTACTTCAAAGCGACCAAGGGCAAACGCCTGTTCCGCATGGCCCCTCTCCATCATCATTTCGAGATGCTCGGCTGGGCCGAGGTGACCGTAGTGATCCGCTTCTGGCTGATCGCCGGCATCTTCGTGGCCGCGGGTCTCGGCCTCTTCTACGCGGGCTGGATCGCCAGTTAGTTCATGGACATCACCTCTCTGCGCCGTGAGGACTCGTGGGCCGGCGTCAGGGCCCTCGTCGTCGGATTCGATCCGGACGGTCAGTCCGCCGCTGACAACCTTCTGCATCTCGGGGCCGAGGTCTCGATCCTCGACCCGGTCGCGCGGCCGAAGACCGCGGAGTTCGCCGAACTGTTGAGCGTTCTCGGCGCGCAGGTGCTGCGGGGTGAGGGTGCCGAAGAGCCTGGGATCGAGTGGTTGGCCGGACGTGACTGGCAGCTGATCATCGCCACGGCGGACGCCCGGTCGCATCAGGTCTTCAAGAACGCCGTCGAGCTCTATCCGGATGCAGCCGTGGTCTCCTCGCTGGATCTGGCACGTCAGCTCGAGCCCGACCAGGCGTGGCTGCTGGTCGGCGCCGCCTACGCGGAAGACGGCAACGCGGCTCAGATCGCTCGGGCGACCTCGGCGATGCTGCGCGCGGCCGGCGTCAGCGCCGCGCCGGCGGGAGCAGGGGAGCGGGCGGCCATGGAGCTCGTCATGGAGCCGGAGCGCTACGACGCGCTCGTCGTGGTCGTCACACCGGAAGTTCTCGCGCTGAGTGGTGCGCTGCGCCCGCAGTCCGCCTGCGTGCTGGTGGGCCGTCAAGAGCTCGCCCCGGCCTTCACCGACGTCGAGAGGGCCTGCGTCTACAAGCCCGACGAGCCCGTGACCGAGGACATGGTCCGTGAGGCCGACGTCGTCGAAGGCGCCCGAGCGATCGGCGTCACCCGAGGCACGCCGGGGGTCGGCATGCTCGGTGTGGTCGAGGACGTGCTGTGCGATCGGGCCTTCATCGAGGACCGCCAGACCACGGCGGCCGAGATCTGCACCCTTGCCGAGCTCAAACGGCAGGACGACGACTATGTGGAGGCCGTCTTGGCATCCGTTGCACTCGCACGCGCTTACGGCGTTGCGCTCGCACCGATTCGCACTGCGATCGGCGAGACTTTCTAGGTGGCTGCCAGCACAGAATCCGCGCGCACCCGGACGGTGCGCTCGTCGCTCGGCTGGGGATCGCGCGTTCGCAGTCGCATGGACGAGCTCAGTGAGCTGTTCGCGCACCCGCTTGCCAACTACTACTTGCTGATCGGCAGCTGCGTGATGCTGCTCGGTCTCGGGCTGCTCATGGTGCTGAGCGCCTCGAGCGTCGACGGCTACCTGCACCACGGCAACAGCTACTACTGGGAAGAGCGCCAGGTCATGTGGTTGTTGGTCGGCCTGCCGACCGCGTGGGTCGCGAGCCGCCTGCCGCACTCCTTCCTCCGGAGGCTGGCTTGGCCGGCACTGGCGATCTCGATCGTGTTGATGATCGCCACGCAGACCTCGCTCGGCGTTCGCGTCAACGGCAACCAGAACTGGTTGGCGCTCGGTCCGTTCCAGTTCCAGCCGGCTGAGCTCGCCAAGCTGGCCATGGTGCTCTGGGGTGCGCACATCTACGCCATCAAAGACAAGTTCCTGCACGGGTGGAAGCACCTGATGGTCCCCGTGATGGTGGTCTTCGGTGCCGTGGTCCTGCTCGACATCGCCGGTGGTGACCTGGGGACCGCGATGGTCATGCTGGCCATCGCGCTCGGCCTTCTGTGGACGGTCGGCGCTCCTTGGCCCATGTTCGTGGTGGCCATCGCCGCCGTGGGCACGGGCGTCGGCACGCTCGCCGTCACGAGCCCCTATCGCTGGCAGCGCATCACCTCGTTCCTGCACCCCTTCCAGGACTTCCAGGGAACCGGCTGGCAGCCCGCGCACGGCCTGCTCGGCATCGCGAGTGGAGGTCTGTTCGGGAGGGGGATCGGCGCCAGCCAGCAGAAGTGGGGCAACCTGCCCGAGGCGCACACCGACTTCATCTTCGCGGTGCTCGGCGAGGAGCTCGGTCTCATCGGAACGATCTTCGTGCTGATCCTTTTCGCGGTGTTCGCCTACAGCGGCATCCGTGTGGCCATCCAGGCCAAGGACCTGTGGGTGCGTTACACCGCGACGGGGATCGTGGTCTGGATCATGGCGCACGTCCTGATCAACATCGGCATGGTGCTGGCCCTGCTGCCCGTGATCGGAATCCCACTCCCGTTGGTCTCCTACGGTGGCTCGTCCCTGGTCACCGAGCTCGTGGCTCTAGGTCTGCTGATCGGATTCGCCCGCAACGACCCGACGACGCTCGGGGCGCTGCGTGATCGACGACGCGCACGCAAGGCGGGTCGCCAGGTCGGCGGCTTCAACGCCAGTGTGCGTGGGCGCCGCTCGTGACGGACACGCTTCGGGTGTTGTTGGCGGGTGGCGGCACCGCCGGCCACACCTCACCTCTCCTTGCCACGGCCGACGCCTTGAGGCGACTCGAGCCCTCCGTCGAGATCACCGCACTCGGCACCCCTCGCGGTATCGAGACTCGCGTCATCCCCGAGGCCGGCTATCCGCTCGAGCTCGTGCCTCCGGTACCGATGCCTCGCTCCATCAATCGCGACCTGTTCGCGCTGCCGGGGCGGGTGCGTGCCGCGAAGCGCGCCGCTGCCGAGGTCATCGATCGGTTGCAGCCCTCGGTCGTGGTCGGGTTCGGCGGCTACGCCTGTGTTCCCGCCTATCTGGCGGCTCGCCAGCGCAAGGTTCCACTCGTGGTTCACGAGGGCAATGCCCTGCCCGGCTTGGCCAATCGCCTCGGCGCTCGCTTCACCACGCACGTGGCGACCAGCTTCCCCAACACCCCGATGCGGCACGGCACCTACGTCGGTCTGCCGATCCGCCGCATGATCTCGACACTGGATCGCGATGCGTTGCGTGCGCAGGCACGCGCCGAGCTCGGACTGGAGCCCGATCGGGTCACCCTTCTGGTCACCGGGGGATCGCAGGGTGCGCAGCGCATCAACGGCGCCGCCTTGGGCTCCGCGCAGAGTTTCGCCGACGCAGGCGTGCAGGTGCTGCACATCGTGGGCCCCAAGAACGAGGCGACCGCGCCTGGCACCGATGTGCCGTACGTGGTGTTGAACTACGTCGACCGGATGGACCTTGCCTACGCGGCCGCCGACGCCGTGCTCTGCCGCTGCGGAAGCAACACCGTCACCGAGGTCTCGGGACTCGGGCTGCCGGGCATCTACGTCCCGCTGCCGATCGGCAACGGCGAGCAGGCCCGCAATGCCGCCGGCGTGGTCGATGCGGGCGGTGGCCTTCTCGTGGACGATGCCGCGCTGACTCCCGCCTGGGTCGACTCGAACGTGATTCCGCTGCTCACCGATCCCGCCCGCCTCGCTGCGATGTCTCAGGCTGCCTCGGGCATCATCAAGACCGACGCCGACGAGGTCTTGGCGCGCATGATCCTTGAGGTGGCTAGAACCCGATGAAGATTCCGATCCCCGACGAGGTGCTCCCCGCTGAGCGTCTCGGTCACGTGCACTTCATCGGCATCGGCGGCGCCGGGTTGTCGGGAATCGCACGGATCATGCTGGCGCGCGGCATCGAGGTCTCGGGTAGCGACGCCAACGATTCCCCGACCCTCGACGCCCTCCGCGCGCTCGGCGCGCGCTGTCACGTCGGGCATGCCGCGGAGCAGGTGCGCGGCGCTGACACCGTGGTCGCGTCAACGGCGGTGCGTGAGGACAACCCGGAGGTCGTCGAGGCGCAGCGACTGGGCCTTCGCCTGTGGCCGCGTTCCGCTGCCGTCGAATCCGTCATGCGGGGACGTCGTGCGCTGGCGGTCGCCGGCACGCACGGCAAGACCACCACGACGTCGCTCCTGACGGTCGCGCTGCAACACTGCGGCGCTGACCCGTCCTTCGCCATCGGTGGCGAGCTCAATGCCGCCGGCACCAACGCGCACGACGGCACGGGTGAGTACTTCGTCATCGAGGCCGACGAGAGCGACGGCGCGTTCCTCGTCTACTCGCCGTTCGCGGCCGTCGTCACCAACGTCGAAGCCGACCACCTCGACAACTGGGGGACGGAGGAGGCCTATCGCGGCGCCTTCGCGGACTTCCTCGAGAGGATCGACCCGAGTGGCTTTCTCGTGACGTGCGTCGACGATCCGGGTGCGGCCGAGCTCGCCGCGATCGCACGTCAGCGAGGCCTGCGGGTGGTCGGGGTGGGAGAGGACTCCTCCGCAGACCTGCGCGCGACGGACCTCGTCTTCGAAGGGTCGACCTCGACGTTCACCGTGACCAGGGACGGGACGACGCTCGGACAGGTCCGGCTTCAGATCCCGGGACGGCACTACGTCCTGGATGCGCTCGTTGCGCTCGCCTGCGGCCTCGACCTCGGATTCGCCTTCGACGACTTCGTAGCGGGCCTCGGCACCTTCACCGGAACCCGACGTCGCATGGAGCACAAGGGCACCGAGGCGGGTGTTCGCGTCTATGACAGCTATGCCCACCATCCGGGCGAGATCGCGGCCGACCTCGCCGCCGCCCGAAGCGTCGCAGGGGATGGCCGGCTGCTGGTGATCTTTCAGCCGCACATGGTCTCCCGCACCAAGATCTTCGGCACGCAGATGGGAGAGGCACTCGGAGCAGCCGATGCGGTCGTCGTCATGGACATCTACCTTGCGCGGGAGACCCCCGAGCCGGGTGTGACCGCGGAGATCGTGAGCGCTGCCGTTCCGCTCGCCGCCGAGAACGTCGTGTTCGAGCCCGTCTGGGAGAAGGCCGCCGCGCACGTGCTGCGATGGGCACGACCGGGCGACATGGTGCTCACCCTCGGCGCGGGTGATGTCACGCGCCTCGGACCCGAGATTCTCAACGCGCTGGCGGCATCCTGATGCGTGGTGTCAAAGAGTCCGCACAGGGCCTCACGCTCGGGCAGCTGCGCAGGCGACGCTGGTTCAGGTCGCGAGGCCGGACCGTGGTGGTCGCTGTCGCTGGTCTTGTCGTCCTGGCTCTGGCGGTCTGGCTCCTGTACTTCTCGTCGCTGTTCGCCGTGCACCATGTGTCGGTGAGTGGCGAACAGGCCATGAGTGCCGCCGAGATCGAGGCGGCGGCCAAGGTTCCGTTCGGCACTCCACTGGTCGAGGCCAACCTCGATCAGATCCGCAAGCGGGTCGACGCGCTGCCGGGGATCGAGTCGGCGAAGGTCTCGCGCTCCTGGCCGCAGACCATCAGCATCGCCGTGGTCGAGCGGGTGCCGATCGCGGTCGTGTCGACGCCGGGCGGGCTCCGCAACATCGATGCCTCGGGCGTGATGTTCGGCCGGATGAGCCGGCGACCGGCGGGACTACCGCTGATCCAGCTGTCGGGCAACGTGGACCGGAGCGCCCTTCACGGAGC
>JBQCDC010000166.1:0-3367 GCA_051961575.1 Marmoricola sp. | reverse complement strand
GGCCCTGACCGAGGCGGGCTACGTCGGTGAGGACGTCGAGAACATCCTGCTCAAGCTGATCCAGGCCGCCGACTACGACGTCAAGAAGGCCGAGACCGGCATCATCTACATCGACGAGATCGACAAGGTCGCCCGCAAGGCCGAGAACCCGTCGATCACGCGTGACGTCTCCGGGGAGGGCGTGCAGCAGGCGCTGCTGAAGATCCTCGAGGGGACACAGGCTTCGGTGCCGCCGCAGGGTGGGCGCAAGCACCCGCACCAGGAGTTCATCCAGATCGACACCACCAACGTGCTGTTCGTGGTGGGCGGTGCCTTCGCCGGACTCGACCACATCATCGAGCAGCGGATCGGCAAGAAGACCCTCGGCTTCACCGCCGAGGTGCAGCCGATCAAGAAGGACGACGAGGACGCCCTCATGGAGAAGGTGCGCCCTGAGGACCTGGTGAAGTTCGGCCTGATCCCCGAGTTCATCGGCCGCCTGCCGCTCATCGCCACGGTGGCGAAGCTCGACAACGCCGCGCTGGTCCAGATCCTGACCGAGCCGCGCAATGCGCTGGTGAAGCAGTACCAGAAGCTCTTCGCCCTCGACGAGGTCGAGCTCGAGTTCACCGACGACGCCGTCTCCGCCATCGCCGACAAGGCGATGGAGCGGGGGACCGGTGCCCGTGGTCTGCGCGCGATCATCGAGGAGATCCTCCTCAACGTCATGTACGAGGTGCCCTCGCGTGACGACATCGGCAAGGTCGTCGTCACGCGTGAATCGGTCATGGACGACGTGCACCCGACGCTGGTTCCGAAGGAAGAAAAGCCTTCCAAGAAGAGCGCCTGACCGGAGGTTGAGGAGCCGCGAAGCGGCCTCACGATCACCGGAGGTTGAGGAGCCGCGAAGCGGCGTCACGAAACCCGGGAACCGAACCGCCGCCTGAAGGCGTCTTCTCCTCGAGAAGACACGTTCTCACGACGGTGGAGGTAAGCGTCATGCCACTTCACATCCACGATTGGCGGATCGTCGCCATGGAGGAAGACGGCTTCGGATTCGTGCGGATGCTGCAGTGTCCCTGCGGAGCCGTGGAGTATCGATCCGCCCGAGGCAGCATCTAGTCAGTCCGTCGTGGCCGGTGCCACGATGAGCCTATGACGGGGCTGAGTGCAAATCCTCCCAAGCGCTTGATCGTCTGCTGCGACGGAACCTGGAACAAACCGGACAACGTGGATGTCACGAACGTCGAGAAGATCGCTCGCACGGTGCAGACCGACGCCGGGTCATCGGGTGGCGTCCAACAGCTCGTCTACTACATCAGCGGGGTCGGCACGAGCAGCTATGAGGCCGACCGGCTGTTGGGCGGCGCCTTCGGACTCGGCCTGTTCCACAACGTCATCGCCTGCTACCGGTTCCTCTCGCAGAACTACGAGCCCGGCGACGAGATCTTCATCATCGGATTCAGTCGCGGCGCCTACACGGCGCGCTCGCTCGCGGGGATGGTCGCCAAAGTCGGGTTGTTGACCAAGGTCGCACTAGTGGAGGATCGGCTGGCCGAGGCGGTGCACATCTATCAGGGGCTGAAGATGCCTCCGGGCACACCCTCGCAGAGCCCGAGCGACTTCAAGCGTGACCACTGCTACGCGCCGAAGATCACGTTCCTGGGGGTGTTCGACACCGTCGGTGCCCTCGGCGTTCCGGGCTTCGAATGGGCGACGCCGCGCTTCCACGACGTACAGCTGAGCGACCAGGTCCTCTGCGCCCGACACGCCCTCGCGGTCGACGAGACGCGGCTGAAGTTCGCGCCCACGCTATGGGAGGCGGCTGAGCCCGTCGCGACCGAAGACCCGCGAGTGAAGCAGGTGTGGTTCGAGGGCTGCCACTCCGACGTCGGAGGTGGCTATCCCGAAGGTCAGACCGGACTCTCCGACACCGCTCTCTTGTGGATGGTGCAGGAGGCGCGCAAGGCCGGCCTGGTCTTCGACATCAGCTTGTTGAGCATCTACCTCGGCACCGGGGCTGCGGACGTGCTCCACAACCCTCTTGACCTGCTGTTCAGGATCGACAACGCGCTGCTGACGCTGAAGGGGCTCTTGCCAGGGCAGGGCAGCGACCAGTTCATCCATGGACGGCGACGGCTGACCAACGACCGCGCTCTGTCGATTCGGGTGGCGTCGTCCGTGGTGGCCCACTTCGAGGACGGCACCTACCGACCCTTCAATCTGGCCGAGTTCGCGAGCGAGACGCACGATTTCGACGGCATCATCGAACCCGTCGACGATCTCCCGGACCCCCACCTCGACCTGGCCGAGCTCGCATGAAGCAGATCGCGATCCCGCTGTTCCCCAGGGTGACAGCTCTCGATGCGGTCGGCCCCTATGAGGCCTTGCAGCGACTGCCGGGATTCGAGGTCGTCTTCGTCGGCGCAGCTGTCGGCGAGGTGCGAACCGAGAACGGCTTCCTGGGGCTGAGCATCGATGCGACGCTCGAGGACGTTCCGCAGCCGGATGTGGTCGTCGTTCCCGGTGGTATCGGAAGCCGCGCGGCGATGAGCGACGAGCGCCTCCTCGCCTGGCTCGAACACGCGCATCGCACGACGATGTTCACGACCTCGGTCTGCACAGGCTCGCTGATCCTCGGGGCCGCGGGGCTGCTGGACGGGCTGACGGCCACCACGCACTGGTCGGTCTATGACGCCCTCGCCGCGACGGGTGCCGTGCCGGTCGCCGACCGCGTCGTCGAGCATCTGGAGTCGAGGATCATCACCGCTGCGGGAGTCTCCAGCGGGATCGACATGGCCTTGCGACTGGCTGAGCTCCTGGTTGACGAGACGGCCGCTCAGGCCATGCAGCTCATGATCGAGTACGACCCTCAGCCGCCCTTCGACTCGGGCGCGTGGGACAAGGCCAGTGACGCCGTCCGTGCGCGCGTCAGCGAGTACGCAGCGCTGCGCGACTGATCGACGGCGCCGGTCGCCATCAACAGGCGCGGGATCGCCGCCAGCACAGTGAAGGGCTCGAGGCCGCCGAAGACGGGGTAGGCGATCAGGATCGCGACCGGCAGGGCAGCGAGCCAGCCCTTCCTGGCGGCAACGACGACTATCGCTGCGGCGACCATCGTGCGAATGAGGACGCCGTCGCCCGAGTGCGTGTGCAAGAGGAAGGAGACCCAGTTCGACCAGGCGGTCGGCCACAGTGCGGCGGAGGCCAGCGAGAGACCGAGGATCCACCCGACCGCCTTGGCGACGTCCGACCACTCACCCCGTGCGACGTGCCAGAGGACACCGAGCCCTCCCAGCGAGACCTTCGTGAGTGCTGGAACGGCCCAGAACCCCGGTCGTGCCAAGGCGAGGACGATCGCGACCGCGATGATCGCGGTGATGTTGCC
>JBQCDC010000165.1:0-8403 GCA_051961575.1 Marmoricola sp. | reverse complement strand
GGGGTGTACGAGCGGCCGTGCGCGGCCCCATGCACCCCGCGCCAGGAGTTACAGGCCAGGCTCAGCAGCACCTTGTCGAGCAACGTTCGAGCGGCTGCGCGCAGCGTCTCGTCGGACGCGTGGTCGACCAGCGCCACCAGCGCGAGCGCGTCGATGGCCAGGTAGGCATTGGAGTCGAACTCGCTGAAGCCTGAGGTGAGCTTGCGCCGAATCCAGGCCAGCGCCATCTCGCGACCGTGCTCGGCGTGCTGCGCTCCCGTCCAGCCGGCGTTGGTGAACTTCTCGTCGGAGAAGGCCTCGCCGACGAGGGTCTCGGCCGTGTGCCACACCATCTGGTGGTTCTCGGTGAAGTAGCACATCGCGTCCAGGCCGGGCTGGTCGATCCAGTACTTGAAGGCGAGGAGCGCCTCCCGCACCCGGTCACGCAACCCTGCGGCCCAACGCTCCGCGGGGACGCGGTGCCAGAGCAGCATCAGACCCACGGTCTCGAAGTCCGCGCAGTCGCAGCGGTCGACGATGAACCTCAGGGCGGTGGTCAGGTCCTCCTCGGTGACGGCGATGTCGTGGTCGGTGATCGCCGCACGGGCGAGTGCTCGGGCGGTTCCCGAGGCCCGAGCAACGTGCTCGAGAAGCTCGCGCCGCCAATCCTCCGGGCTCCCCTTCGGTTCGCTTCGGATCTCGAACGGGAGCTTCGCTACGAGGAAGTCGCGAGCGGCGACAGCGCGATCGTCGTCGACCTCCACGCTGACGTTCATCTCGCTGGTGCCGAGCATCGAGGCCTGCGAGGAATCGCCCTCGGCATGGGCGACAGCCACGCGCGCACGACCGTCCTCGCCGAGCCTGACAACACCGAGCCGCGCGCCGTTGACGCTGACACGCAGAGCGGTCCGGGAGGGTCCACACAGCTCGAAGGAGCGGCCGTCGCTCTCCCACTGCCGAACCCCTACTCCATCAAGCAAGGCCTCGGCCGCAGCCGACAGCACCGGGTCGGCACCGGGTGTCGGGAGAACGACACGTACCGGGAGACCGACGACCTGCAGGGAGACCGTCTGCCGTACCTCACGCAGAGCGACGTTCCACGACCACACGACGACCTCGGTCTGCCCGGACGAGAGCAGCACCTCGACGTCGCGCACCCACGGGTGCATGTAGCCGAACTCGGCGTGGTCGAGCTTGAGCTCGCCGCCGATCCACAGGCGCAGCGGACCGGTCGAGCGCACCCTCAGCACGCGGGTCTCGGGTTGGTCGACCTCCAGCACCGTGGCAGCGGCGAAAATGCGATACGTCGGCGTATAGCAGAAGACGCTGCGCTCGATCACTCCGTTGGGAGGAGTGTGATGACGAGTCATCTCGACTGTCGGGGGTCTCGCTACACCGCCTTCGGCGGCACTCGACCAACGAAGCGCCTCGTAGAGCGCCTGCTTCACCGGAGCGACATCGGGCCCTTGCGTCAACCGCCACCGTCCGAGCTTGTCCGCGCTGTCCCACGGCGACCCGTCGGCATCGACGACCAGACCCAGGTCGTCGCAGGGCGATTCCGTGACGGGCGAGACGAGCCAGTCCCGTACGTACCCCTCGGTCGAAAGTCGGTGGACCGTCTGCTCCCTCACGGCGCTGACTCCAGCGCCTCCACGCCTTTGCCACAAGGACGAGTCGCTGAAGACTGGGCGAACAGTTCACACGCGCGTTGCCTCGCCATCACCCGTGACCGACATAGTGCTCGACATGGCTCCGCACCCCACCGACGTCCGCATCGGCACCCACCCCGACGACTTCGCCCTGCTCAGCCCCGACGAGCTGCGCGACCGCTTCCTCGTGCAGGACCTGTTCGCCGCGGGCGACCTGCGCTGGATGCTGAGCCAGAGCGACCGGATCCTGCTCGGCGGAGCCGTTCCCGATGGCGGGGTCCTGGACGTCACCGCACCGGACGAGATTCGGGCCACCAACCTCTGCGATCGCCGCGAGCTGGGCGTCGTGTGCCTCGAGGGCAGCGGCACGGTCATCGCCGACGGCGACAAGTTCGACGTCCAGGCCGAGGACATCGTCTACATCGGCGCGGGGACCGCAGCGATCAGCCTGTCCGGTCACGCCACCTACTACCTGGTCAGCGCGCCCGCCCATCAGTCACACCCGACGACGCTGATCCCGCGCGCCGACGCGCAGACCCTCGAGATCGGCGACGAGGCCAAGGCCAGTCGCCGCACCCTACGCAAGTACGTCCACGACCAGGGCGTCGCGTCCTGCGAGCTGGCGCTGGGCATCACCACCATCGAGCCGGGCAACGTCTGGAACACGATGCCCTGCCACACGCACGACCGCCGCACCGAGTGCTACCTGTACTTCGACCTGCCCGCCGACGAGCGCGTGGTCCACGTCGCCGGCCAACCCGGCCAGACCCGCTCGATCATCGTGGCCGATCGCGAGGCCGTGATCAGCCCGCCGTGGTCGGTGCACTTCGGCGCCGGCACGGCGCCCTACAAGTTCGTCTGGTCCACCGCCGGGGAGAACCTCGCCTACAACGACATGGACCCGGTCGCGACCAACGAGCTCCGATGAGCTGGACCGACGACACCTTCGGCCTGGCCGGCCGGACCGCGCTCGTCACCGGCGCACGCACCGGCATCGGTCGTGCCTGCGCATTGGCGCTGGCGAACGCCGGAGCCGACCTCGTGCTGTGGGGTCGCGCCGACGGTGACTGCGACCAGGTCGCCGATGAGGTCCGAGCGCTCGGTCGGCAGGCGAGCTGCGTGGCCGCTCCCCTGGACGATCGAGAGGCCCTGACGCGAACAGCGGCGGGGGTGCTGAAAGACCACCGGATCGACGTGCTCGTCAACAACGCCGGCACGATCAAGCGCTCACCCGCCGCCCAGATGTCCCTGGAGGACTGGGACCAGGTCCGAGCGGTCAACCTCGACGCGACCTTCCTCCTCACCCAGCTGTTCGGCGCCGCCATGGTTGTGCGGCGATCGGGATCGATCATCACCATCGCCTCGCTGCTGAGCTTCCAGGGAGGCATCAACGCGGCCGGTTACACCGCCACCAAGCACGCCGTCGCTGGTCTGACCAAGGCCTTCGCCAACGAATGGGCCGCCAGCGGGGTCAACGTCAACGCGGTGGCCCCGGGATATGTGGTCACCAACAACACCGACGCGCTACGAGCCGACTCCGAGCGGAACGCCGCCATCTCGGCGAGGATCCCTGCCGGACGCTGGGCGGAACCCGAGGACATCGCCCCTGCCGTGGTCTTCCTCGCCGGCGCGGGCGCCTCGTACGTGCACGGCGAAGTGATCACGGTCGACGGCGGATGGATGGCGCGATGAGCGTCCTCGATGTCTCCCCCGTGATTCCCGTGGTCGTGCTCGACGATCCCGATTGCGCCGCTCCTCTGGCGCGCGCGTTGGTGGCCGGCGGCGTGGGCATCGTGGAAGTCACGCTCCGCACCCCATCCGCCCTGACGTGCATCGAGCGGATCGCCCGCGAGGTTCCGGAGATCGTGGTGGGCGCGGGCACCGTGCTCACCCTCGCCCAGACCGAGGCCGCCAGTACGGCCGGCGCGACCTTCCTGGTCTCCCCCGGCACCACCGACGACCTCGCCAGCGCGTTCCTCGACTCAGGGCTCGACGCACTGCCCGGATGTTCGACGATCAGCGAGGCGCTCGAGCTGCGCGAACGCGGGTTCAGGCAGCTGAAGTTCTTCCCCGCCGAGCCAGCCGGCGGACCGGCACACCTCTCGGCGATCCGAGGACCGTTGCCCGACCTGAGGTTCTGCCCCACAGGCGGCATCACCCTCGAGCGCACGCCCGACTACCTGGCGCTACCGAACGTCCCTTGCGTCGGAGGGTCCTGGTTGACCCCCTCCAGCGCGATCGCCGAGCACGCGTGGGACGTGGTCACCACGCGCGCGGCTGCGGCCGTCGCAGCCCTGAGGCCCGTCGGCTGACCGTGGAGATCAGGGACGCGCTGCGGTGGCGTACCAGATGGTGCGCTTCGTGTAGGTGCCGCTGCCCAGCCGGGTTCCCGAGCACACCACGATCGCGAGTTGCTCGTAGCCCGGGTGTCCGTAGACGACGTTGTGCATCTGAGCCTGCGCTCCGGCCGGCGTGTACTGCGTGCGCGATGTGACTCGGAAGCACACGTGACGGGTGCCGCTGGAGTGGTAAAGCGTCACCGTGCCGCCCTTGAACAGGTGCAGTAGCAGGTTGTTGCCGAGCGCGAGCCCACCCTGGTTGGACCGAAGCGTCCCGTTCGGGAAGTAGACGTGCGCGTCCATGGCCACGCTGCCCGAGCCGTAGCCCGGCGGGTAGCCCTTGTCGTACCACCCGAACTCGTGCAGCCCGGTGTTGGTCTTGGGCGGCGCCGCCATCTGGCCGGTCCGGGTCAACCCGACGCCGACCACGGTGACCCTGCCGACACCGCCACTGACGACGGCCCTGGCCGGCGTGAAGTAGCCGCGCGTGGCCGTGCAACTGGTGGCCGCCGAGCTGAGCGGCGCGTTCACGATGCCGATGAAGCCCGCGGTCATGAGCACCGACGCGACTGCGGCGCCGACTTTGGTGAAACGCATGTGGACCTACCCTCGTTTGTTGAAGCGTTCTTCTTCTATTGGGGTTCCGGTGTGGTCACCGGCAAGGTGACCACACCGGGGCTCTTCTCAGACCGTCAGGCCTTGCGGTTCCGCCGGTACTTCGACGTGAACATCAACGCGATGCCTCCAGCCAGCAGGCCGCCACCCAGGATGAGCCACCGGAGGTCCGGGCCACCGGTATCCGGCAGGGTCGGGTGGCCAGGCCTGATCACGGGCAGGGACGGCGGGTCACTGATAGCGCCCGCGTTGACCGTGGTCGTCGAGGTCACCTTGACCACCACCCCCGTGATCGACCGGCCCGTACTCGGCTGCACGAACCCGGACGGCGGAGCGGTCTCGGTGATCGTGTACGTACCGGTCGGCACGTTGACGACCTTGATGTAGCCGATTCGCGAATCCGCATCGTTCGACCCGTTGTCGACCACGGTCTTGCTGAAGTGGAACACGGTGAGGCCAGCGCCTGCCGTCGCCACCAAGGTGAACTTGGTTCCGGCTCGCGGAATCAAGCCACCGGTGGCCTTGTTCAGCTTGCGCCACGCGATCGACCCGAACTTGTCGGTCAATCCGCCTGCGGACACCGCGCCGTCGTTGTCGTTCACCGTGATGGTGGCATGCAGCGGGTTGCCCGTGGCCGGGAGCAGGTAACCGGGCGGCGGAACCGTCTCGGTGATCGTGTACGTGCCCGTCTTCAGGCCATCGATCTCGAAGACACCCGCAGCCGGGTTCGCGTCATTGGAACCGTTGTCGACAACGGTCTCGCTGAACCCGTTCGGACCGGTGACCAAGAAGGTCGCACCACCGAGCGGCGTCCGGCCATCAGGACCGAACTTCGTCCAGGTGATCGCTCCCAACGGGTCGCTCAGCGTGCCGGCGAAGACCGGACCGCCGTTGTCGTTGACGCCGATCGTGGCGTGCAGCGGATTGCCCGTCAGCGGCAGCAGGTAACCGGGCGGCGGGATCGTCTCCGTCACCGTGTAGTCGCCCGTCATCAGGCCGTCGAGTTGAAGCACGCCCGCGGCCGGATCTACGTCACACGCGATGCCCGGCGTCGTGCCGTCGGGCGCCTGGGGCGCACACGTTCCGGTGCCGGTGTTGTCGACCACGGTGTAGACCGAGCCATCCGGGAAGATCACCGCAAAGGTCGCGCCACCGAGCAGCGTGGAACCGTCACCGTTCGGAGTGACCTTGTGCCACGTCAGCGAGCCCAGCGGGTCGCTCAACGTGCCGGCGTTCACCGGACCGTTGTTGCTCGTGGTCGTGATCGTCGCGCTCAACGGGTTACCCGACGTCGGCATCAGGTAGCCGGGCGGCGGAGCCGTCTCGGTCACCGTGTAGGCGCCGGTCATCAGGCTGTCGAGCTCGAAGACTCCGCCCGCAGCGTTGGTGTCACAGGCCACGCCTGGGGTCGAGCCCGAGGGCGCGGCGGGAACGCAGGCGGGACCGGAGCCGGTGTTGTCCGCGACGTTGTAGACGGAGCCGTCTGGGTAGGTCACCTGGAAGGTCGCGCCCCCGATCGGAGTCAGACCGGCGGGGCCGACCTTGGTCCACGTGATCGCACCTAGCGGGTCGGTCAGCGTCCCAGCGTTGACCGGGCCGGTGTTGTCACCGATCCCGATCGTCTTCGTCAATGGATTGCCCGAGGCCGGCAACAGATAGCCGGTCGGCGGGATCGTCTCAGTGATCGTGTAGTCACCGGCAGGCACCCCGTCCAGCTCGAGGTTGCCCGCAGAGGTGTCGGTGTCGCACGCCACGCCCGGCGTCGAGCCAGACGGCGCCGCCGCCGTACACGGGGTCGAACCCGTGTTGTCGACAACGGTGTAGACAGAGCCGTCCGGGAACGTCACCGCGAAGGTCGCGCCGCCGAGTGGTGTCTGGCCGTCGGGACCGACCTTGTGCCAGGCGATCGCACCGAGCGGGTCGGTGATCGTTCCGGCCTGGACCGTGGTCGTGCCCGAGCTCGGCACTGTCGCGGACAGAGCGGGGTTGTTCGTCGTCGGCAGTAGATATCCAGGCGGCGGGGTTACCTCGGTGATGGTGTAGTCGCCGGGCGCAAGACCGGTCACCTTGATCGAGCCAGCGGTGCTGTCGGTGTCGTTGTTGCCGTCGTCGGTCACCAGCTCGGTGAAACCGTTCGGGCCGTCAAGACGGAACGTCGCACCCCCCAGCGGGGTCTTGCCATCAGGGCCGACCTTGTTCCACTGGATGGATCCCTGGCCGTCCTGGACCGCGCCCGCATCCACCGTTGTCCATGACTTGTCGGTGATAACCCCGGTCAGGGTGTTGGTCGCAAGCGTGTAGCCCGACGGCGCCACGGTCTCGACGATCGAGTAGGTGCCCGTCTTGAGCCCATCGAGCTGGAACACACCGCCTGTCGCGTCGCTGTCACAGGCCGTGCCCGGGGTCGAGCCCGAAGGCGCGGCCGGAACACAGGCCGGACCGGAGCCGGTGTTGTCAGCGACGTTGTAGACCGAGCCATCCGGGTAGGTCACCTGGAAGGTCGCCCCCGCCAGATCGACCCCGTTGGGGTCCTCCTTCTGCCACTTCATCGAGCCGTAGCCGTCGGTGAAGTGACCTGCGTCGACCGTGGTCGTGCTGTCGACCGAAACACCGGTGATGGTGTCGTTCGGGGGTTGCGGCAGCAGATAGCCGGGCGGCGCTCCGGTCTCGGTGATCGAGTACGTACCGGCCGGCAGACCGCTCAGCGTGAGCTGGCCGGCAGTGCCGTTGTCGTCGTTCGTGCCGTTGTCGGTCACCGTCCTGCTGAAGGGCGTGCTGACCGTCGACCAGGGCGCCGCTGCTGCCGGACCGCCGGTGGCCGTCACGGTGAACGTGGCCCCTGCGACCGTGACGGGCGCGCCGGTCGCAGAATCCCACTTCTGCCATGAGATCGAGCCGAGCGGGTCCTTGAAGGTGAGCGGATAGTTGGTGCCACCCACGGTCGGCCCAGCGATCGTCTGGAACGCGGGCGTATCGACGAAGTAGCCAGAGGGCGGAGTTATCTCCGTGACCTTGATATTCGTCGCGCCGATCTGGACGTTGTTGAGCGTGACGACACCGTTCACGGTGCCGTCGGCATCACCGGCACCGCCATCGGTGACCGTCAACGACGAGGTCGCGTAATTCGGGTCCGAAGGCGACAGGGTCGGGTCCGGCTCGAACTTGAAGGTGGCCGGGTTGTTGTTGATCGTCGTGCCGTTCTCGTCCTGCTTGGTCACGGTGATCTGAGCGCACGGGTTCGGCGTCTTGATCTGACCCTGCGCGAAGTCCTTGGACTCCGACTGGGGCGACAGGGAGGAGACCGAGCGAACGTTCAGCTGACCGAACACGGTGGTGCCGCAGACGTCGGGGACGTATCCCGCGGCGGTGAGGTCGACGGCGAACTCCGTGAACTGGTTGGCGACCAGCGTGCCCTTCGGCGTGTTCAGCGCCGCAACCGGGCTGTTGAACTGGGCCGGCGACGTGATCGTGTTGTCGTCGACGAGGCCGTAGAAGTCATTGCTGAGCGCCTGGTCCTGCACCCACGCGCTGCCGCTCCATCGGTCGCCCGTAGCGGTCACCTGCCAGTTGGAGGCGCCGTGGTCGGTGACCTGGAGCCGGATGTCATTGACGCTCCGGTTCGGCACCGAGATCGTGTGGTCGGCGCTGGGGACGTTCCCCTTCTGGTTGAGCTCGACGAAGTAGTCGACCGTGCCGCTGGTCGAGAGACGCTCGATGCCGACATAGGCCCAGATGTGGTTGTCGGCGGCCACGTGCGACCAGAAGTAGATGTTGCCCATGTCGCCCTTGGAACTGGCGCCAGCGGACGTGTTGGCAGTCCA
>JBQCDC010000164.1:0-2554 GCA_051961575.1 Marmoricola sp. | reverse complement strand
AACGAGGAGTCCGCGCTGGCGCTGACCGCGACCGGGGTCGCGTTCAGAGTCGTGCACTGGCCCGTGTCCGGGTCGCAGGAGGGCTTGCCGTCGGGGTTGGGGATCCAGTTCAGACCGCCACCACTACCGCCGGTTCCGGTGCCCGCGCCCGTACCGCCGCCCCCGGCCACTCCGGTGCTGCCCGGCGAGTTCGTGGCGCCGGTGCCGCCGGTTCCACCCGACGAGCTGCCGCTGCTCTTGTTACCGATCGCGTTGTTGTTGTTCTGGCCGGCACTGCTCGCCGACCTGCTCCCCTTGACCGGGGTGCCGTACTTACAGGAGGCGGTCGCGCCCTTCTTGTCACAGAGGTCCGGGTACAGGGCAGTGACCGCCAGGGTGTTGACACCGCTGGTGGAGAACGTCGGGTTGTTGCAGCTCCTGATGTTGATGTTTCTCACGACCGCGCCCGGGATCTTCTTGACCTGCGCCAGGCCCGCTTCGACCAGGTTGATCGGAAGGGGTGAGTAGCCCAGCGCGGGCGCCGATTGCTGTCCGGTGCACAAGGAGTAGTCAACGAAGGCTCCGAGCGTGTTGCCCTTGTCCTTCGTGAAGCCCGCCTGGAGCGCCGTCGGGACGACGAAGTAGGAGTACGACGAGATCGGGTACGCGCGCTGATCCATATCCGTGTACACGTTGTCGAGATTCTGCGTCAGGTAGGTCTTCGGGTTCGACGGGTTCATATTGACCTTCGCCTTCAACAGCGCCACGGCCACGTTGTTCGCCGTCGGAAGCACATAGAAGCCCGACTGGTTCAGCACCTTGGCGGCCGGGAACCCGCTCTGCAGTGCGTACGAGTACTCCACGTAGCCGATCGAGCCGATGTTGCCCTGCTGCGCCACGAATCCCGCCACACCAGGGTCGCCGACCTTCGCCTGCTGCACTGTCGGGTCATACTTGTTGCACGAGGTGAAGAACGAGATCTCACCGCAGGTCCACACGCTGGGGAACTGCTTCTCCATCCAGAGGCTGAACTGGGCCGTCGACCCCGAACCATCCGCGCGGACAACAGGAGTGATCCTCAACGGAGGAAGGGGAACCCCCGGGTTGTCAGCCTTGATCTGCGGTGCATTCCATTGGGTGATCTTGCCCATGAAGATGCCGGCGATCGTGGGGCCGGACAGCTTGAGATTCGTGAACCTCTGGCCGTTGACGGTGAGGTTGTACATGAGAGCCGTGCCGCCGGCGACATCAGGGACATAGGCGAACCCTCGTCCCGGAGGGTTGGGCGTCGCGTTCTTCACGCCGTACGGCACGTCGGAGGCCGCGAAGTCATCGCTGCCGTTGGCGTAGTTCTGGAGGCCGGCAACGGATCCCGTCGCGGCATAGTTGACGACGATGCCCGAGTTGCGAACGCTCTTACGCCAGTCGTCGATCGCGTTGTAGGCCCAAGAGGAACCCTCACCCGAGATGGGCGTGTAGGCAGCGGCCTGGGCGGAAGGCAGCGAGGCGCCGAAGCCCAGCGTGGCTACGGAGACGATGGCCGCCGACAGGAGGGCGATGAGATGGCGACGGTTACGCATGGGAACTCCGGGTGGCTGGCGCCTGTTCAACGTCAGGCGTACGCGGTCGAATTCGGGTTTGCAGGCCTTGGAGGCGACGAAGCAGCAGGGCGTTGCGCTGCTTGCGCTTCGCCTTCTTGGCAACGTCCTGCGAACCAAGGATGCGCGCAGTAACGAAGAGGATCAGAACCAGAAGCATGAGGACCATCGCGGTGGCGAAGCCGCGCGCGACCATCGTCGGTTGGGGCGACTTGACGAACTCGAAGACCGCAAGCGGCAGGGACACCATCGGCCCATGCAGGGGGTTCGTGTTCATCGACGCGGCGAAGCCCGCGGTGAGCAGCACCGGTGAGGTCTCGCCGATCCCGCGTGCCGTCGCCAGAATGATGGCGGTGGTGAGGCCGCCCCGCGCAGTGGGCAGAACGACGTTGATGACCGTCTTGAACTGACTGGCACCCAGACCGAAGCTGGCCTCCTTCAAGGTGCCGGGAACGAGCCGGAAGACCACGTCGGCCGCGCGAATCATGATCGGGAGCATCATCACGGTGATGGCCAGACCGGCCGCGAGACCGGACTTGTCGAATCCGAGGATGAGGATGAACGACGACAGGATGAAGAGACCGGCGACGATCGAGGGCAGAGCGGTCATCGCCTCGACGATCGTGCGGACAAAACGGGCGAACGGACCGGGCACCTCGGTGAGGAACAGCGCGGTCGTGATGCCGAGCGGGATCGTGACCGCCAGGGCGATCGCGATCTCGATGAGCGTCCCGACGATCGCATGGGAGACCCCGCCGTTGGTGAGCGGATCGAGCGGGCCTGTCGTCGACATGTCTTGCGTGAACAGATTCCAGTGCCAGAAGGCGCCCCAACCCTTGAAAGCCGGGTAGGTCAGTACCGCGAAGAGCGCCAGCACCAGCACGAATGCCCCCGAATGCACGAACACGGCAATCGTGCGGTCGGAGACAACCGATGCGGTCTCATCGAGCCTGACCAGCAGCGCGTAGATCACGACG
>JBQCDC010000163.1:0-8139 GCA_051961575.1 Marmoricola sp. | reverse complement strand
GAGAGCCCGCGCTCGTTGCCCGCGGTGCTCATCGCGACCGCCCAACCCTGGCCGGGCTCGCCGCGCACGTCGGCGTCGGGTACGAACACGTCGTCGAAGAAGAGCTCGGCGAACCCCGGCTCGCCGTCGAGCTGAGGGATGGGTCGCACGGTCAGTCCGGCCGAATCCAGCGGGAAGAGGAAATAGGTGAGGCCATGGTGCCTCTGCGATTCCGGGTCGCTGCGGAAGAGCCCGAAGCCCTGGTGCGCATAGGTCGCGCGCGAGGACCACGTCTTCTGGCCGTTGAGCAGCCAGCCACCCCGGGCCTCGTCGCGAGTGGCCGTTGATCGCAGCGAGGCCAGGTCGGACCCGGCCTCGGGCTCGGACCAGGCCTGCGCCCAGATCTGCTCGCCCGTCGCCATGGTGGGCAGGAAGCGGTCCTGCTGCTCCGGGGTGCCGTACTCGTAGATCGAGGGCGACAATAGGAAGATGCCGTTCTGCGACACGCGTCCCGGAGCGCCGGCGCGGTAGTACTCCTCCTCGAAGATGACCCACTCGATCAGCGACGCATCGCGGCCGAAGTACTTCTCGGGCCAGCTCACGACCGCCCAGCGGGCATCGGCCAGCTGCGCCTCCCAGTCCTGGTGGGCGCGGAAGCCGTCTGCCGTATCCATCGAGGGGAGCGGCGTTGACGGCACGTGTTCGCGGAGCCAGGCGCGTGCCTCTGCCTGGAAGGCGAGCTCGTCGGGGGAGAGGTCGAGGTTCATGGGGTCCGATCGATCTGGGTACGGAGGTCGTTCTTGAGGACCTTGCCGGAGAGGTTGCGGGGGAGCGCGTCGATGAAGGAGACCGCGCGGGGGCGCTTGAAGTTGGCGAGCCGCTGCGACGCGAAGGTGAGCACATCCTCGGCGGTCAATGCGTCATCGCGCCTGACGATGAAGGCGTGCCCGACCTCGCCGAGGCGGTCGTCGAGGACGCCGACGACCGCAGCGTCGGCCACCCCCGGATGCCGGAGCAGTTCCTGCTCGATCTCGGCGGGGTACACGTTGAAACCGCCGCTGATGTACATGTCCTTGAGCCGGTCGGTGATCACCATGTTTCCGGCCTCGTCGATGCGACAGACATCGCCGGTGTGCAGCCAGCCCTCGGCGTCGATCGCCTTCGCCGTTGCCTCCGGATCGTCGAGGTAGCCCAGCATCACGTTGTCGCCACGCACCAGGAGCTCGTCCTGCTCGCCCGCACGGATCTCCATCCCGGGGACCGCTCGGCCATTGGTGGTGGCGATCGTGTGGGCGTCGTCGCCCGGACGGCACATGGTCACCACGACCGCCTCTGTCATCCCGAAGGCGGTGAGGACGGTGGGGATCTCGAGCTCTGCCTGCATCCGCTCGATGAGGACGACGGGCACGCTCGCTGCTCCGGTGACGGCGAGCCGCAAGCTGGAGAGGTCGTGCTCAGCCCGCTCCGGTGCGTCGAGGATGGTCTGGAAGATCGTGGGGGCGCCGGGGAGCACCGTGATGGCCTCTCGGGCGACCAGCTCCATCAGGGCGTTGATGTCAAACGTGGCCATCGGGTAGAGCGCCGCTCCGGTGAGGAGTCCGACGACGATGCCGGCCTTGTAACCGAAGGAGTGGAAGAACGGGTTGACCACGAGGTAGCGGTCGGCCTCCGAGACCTCGCCGACTTGGGCCCACGCCGACGCGACGCCCACCGTCTGGCGGTGGGCGCTCATGACGCCCTTGGAGCGTCCGGTCGTGCCACTGGTGAACAGGATGTCGGCAACGTCGTCGTCACGGACGCCGTCCGCACGCGCCTCGACGTCGGGATGCTCGGTCGCGATCCGGCTGAGGTTCTCGAGCGCGACGATGCGCCGCGCTTCGACTCCCGCGGCGCTGAGCTCGGCGATCTGCGAGCGGCCGAGGAAGCCATCGTCGACGATCACGAGTCGTGCGTCCGTGCGTTCGGCGATCTCGGCGACCTCGTGCCCGGTGTAGCGACTGTTCGCCGGCACCAGCACGCCGCCCGCGTAGGAGACGGCGAGGGCGGCAAGAACCCAGTCGATGCTGTTCGGCGCCCAGACCACGACGCGCTCGCCGGGCTGAAGGCCACGTGCCACGTAGCCTCCTGCCACGCCGCGAACCGCGTCGAGGAGTGCGGCGAAGGACAGGGTGCGGTCGCCCTCGACCAGTGCGGGGCGCTGCTGGAAGCGGGCGGCGGCATCACGAAGAACGGCGGGCAACGTGGCCGGCATCGCGCACCTCCTCGACAAGTAGAACCTGTTACTAGTCACACGATACATGCAACCAAGCAAGTGCTTGGTAGGGTAGACGTGTGGACCTGACCGACACCGCCGACGATCGCGCGTTCCGCGACGAGGTACGCACCTGGCTGGCTGAGCACTTGACCGGTGAGTTCGCCGAGCTCAAGGGCAAGGGTGGCTCGGGCCGCGACGACGAGGCCCATGACGAACGGTTGGCCTGGGATCGCCACCTGGCCGAGCACGGATGGACGTGCATCGGTTGGCCCACCAAGTACGGCGGTCGTGGGCTGCCGCTGAACCAGCAGGTGATCTTCCACGAGGAGTACGCGCGCGCGAACGGGCCCGCGCGGGTCAACCACCTCGGCGAGGAGCTGCTCGGTCCGACCCTGATCGCGTTCGGGACCGATGAGCAGAAGGCTCGCTTTCTCCCCAAGATCGTGGCGGTGGAGGAGCTGTGGTGCCAGGGCTACTCGGAGCCGAACGCCGGTTCGGACCTGGCGAACGTGCAGACCCGCGGCCGGCTCGAGGGTGACGAATGGGTCGTCGACGGGCAGAAGGTGTGGACGTCGCTGGCGCATGTGGCCGACTGGTGCTTCGTGGTGGCACGCACCGAATCTGGCTCGCAACGGCACAAGGGCCTGTCCTACCTGCTCGTCCCGATGAACCAGCCCGGTGTCGAGGTCCGGCCGATCATCCAGCTGACCGGCTCATCCGAGTTCAACGAGGTGTTCTTCACCGACGCACGCACGTCGGCCGACCTGGTGGTCGGGGGAGCGGGCAACGGCTGGGCGGTCGCGATGGGCACGCTCGGCTTCGAACGCGGTGTGTCGACGATCGGCCAGCAGACGATGTTCCGGCGCGAGCTCGCGGCCCTGATCGAGGTCGCGAAGGCCAACGGAACCTACGACGACCCGCTGGTTCGCGATGCGATCGAGGACGCGGACGCTCGGCTCGAGGTGATTCGGCTGAATGCCCTCCGGACCCTCAGCCTGCCCGCCGATGAGGCTGCCGCCAACGGGTCCGCCAGCATCTCCAAGCTCCTCTGGGCGAACTGGCACCGGGACCTGGGCGAGCTGGCGATGCGCATTCGCGGCTCCGAGGGTCTCTTCGCCGACCCGGACCTGGATGAGTGGCAGCGCCTGTTCCTGTTCAGCCGGGCTGACACCATCTACGGCGGCTCCGACGAGATCCAGCGAAACATCCTCGCCGAGCGCGTGCTCGGCCTGCCACGAGAGGCGCGAGCATGACGCGACCGGTTCAGCCCACCCCTGACTACGTTCCCGCGCACGGACTTCTGCGCGACAAGGTCGTGGTCGTCACTGCGGCGGCAGGTGCCGGCATCGGTGCAGCGGTCGTTCGACGGGCGCTCGAAGAGGGAGCTCGGGCGGTCGTCCTCGGCGACACCCACGAGCGACGGTTGGCGGAAGCGCAGGAGGCTCTGGGCTCCGAGTTCGGTTCCGAGCGTGTCCGCAGCCTGGTCTGCGATGTCACCAACGAGGACCACGTCCGGGGACTCCTGGCCGCGGCCGACGAGTTCGGCGGCCTCGACGTCCTGATCAACAACGCCGGCCTTGGTGGCACCGAGAATGTGCTCGACATGACCGACGAGCAGTGGTCGCGTGTCCTCGACATCACTCTCACCGGCACGTTCCGCTGTGTTCGCGCGGCCGGCCAGGCCTTCCGCGACTCGGGCCGTGAGGGCGTCATCGTCAACAATGCTTCGGTGATCGGATGGCGTGCACAGGAGGGGCAGGCGCACTACGCGGCAGCGAAGGCGGGCGTCATGGCGCTGACCCGCTGCTCGGCGCTGGACCTGGCGCCGCTCGGGGTGCGTGTGAACGCGGTGTCGCCGAGTCTGGCGATGCACGCGTTCCTCGCGAAGGTGACCAGCGACGAGCTGCTGCACGAGCTGACGCAGCGCGAGGCATTCGGTCGGGCGGCGGAGCCGTGGGAGGTGGCCAACGTGATGGTCTTCCTGGCCAGTGACTACTCGTCGTATCTGACGGGCGAGGTGATCTCCGTGAGCAGCCAACATGCCTGAGCCGACGAGCGGCGGTCGCCGGGAGGAACTCCTCCGCATCGCGGGCGAGCTGTTCGCCCAGCGTGGGTTCCGCAACACCACGGTCCGCGACATCGCCGACGCTGCCGGCATCCTGTCGGGAAGCCTGTATCACCACTTCGACTCCAAGGAGTCGATGGTCGACGAGCTGCTCGACACCTTCCAGACCGAGCTCTTCGAGACCTACGACGAGATCGTCGCCAGTGATCGGTCGCCGCTCGCCAAGATCGAGGCGGTCGTGCGGGCATCCTTCGATGCGATCGATCAGCACCACAGTGAAGTGGCGATCTTCCAGAACGACGCGACGCACCTGTCGTCGTTCGAGCGCTTCGGCTATCTGGCGGAGCGCAATGCTCGGTTCCGCGAGCTCTGGTCGGGACTGTTGAAGGAGGCCATGGCGGCGGGGGAGCTCCGGGCCGATCTCGACGTCGATCTCGTCTATCGCTTCCTGCGCGACACCGTGTGGGTGGCCGTGACGTGGTACCGACCCGGTGGCGCGCTCGCGGTCACCGACGTGGCTGACCAATACCTGGCGATCCTCCTGCAGGGCATCGCCACCAAGAAGGGAACCTCTCGTGGCTGAAGCATTCATCGTTGACGCGGTTCGCACCCCGGTCGGGCGTCGAGGAGGATCGCTGGCCGCCATGCACTCAGCCGACATCGGCGGTCACGTTCTGAAGGCGCTGGTCGAGCGAACGGGCATCGATGCCGGCGCCGTCGACGACGTGATCATGGGCTGCTGCGACACGATCGGGTCGCAGGCAGGAGACGTTGCGCGTACCGCGTGGCTCGTCGCAGGTTTGCCCGACCATGTCCCCGGCGTGACCATCGACCGCCAGTGCGGCTCCTCGCAGCAGGCGGTCCACTTCGCCGCGCAGGGCGTGATGTCGGGCACGCAGGACCTGGTGATTGCCGGTGGCCTGCAGAACATGTCGGCCATCCCGATCTCGGCCGCCATGCTGGTTGCCGATCAGTACGGCTTCACCACGCCCTTCGCCGAGTCGCCCGGCTGGGTCGCCCGTTACGGCGATCAGGAGGTCAGCCAGTTCAAGTCGGCCGAGATGATCGCCGAGAAGTGGGACATCTCGCGGGAGGAGATGGAACAGCTCGCGCTTGCTTCGCATGAGCGGGCGCGCGCCGCGATCACCGAGGGACGGTTCAAGAACGAGATCGTGCCGGTAGGCGACTTCGACACCGACGAGTGCCCGCGTGAGACCTCGCTGGAGAAGATGGCGGCGCTGAACCCGCTCGCGCCGGGCGGTCGGATCACCGCCGCTGTGGCCTCGCAGATCAGCGACGCGGCGAGCGCGGTTCTGATCGCGTCCGAGCAGGCGGTCCGCGACCACGGTCTCACCGCGCGTGCTCGCATCCACCACCTGAGCGTTCGTGGCGACGATCCCGTGTGGATGCTCACCGGTCCGATCCGCGCGACCCGCTACGCGTTGGAGAAGTCGGGGATGAGCATCGACGACATCGACCTCTTCGAGTGCAACGAGGCGTTCGCGTCCGTCGTCCTCGCCTGGGAGAAGGAGCTCGGTATCCCGCACGAGAAGGTCAACGTCAACGGGGGCGGCATCGCGCTCGGTCACCCGATCGGCGCCACCGGCACCCGGCTGATGACGACGCTGCTTAACGAGCTCGAGCGCACCGGAGGACGCTTCGGCTTGCAGACGATGTGCGAGGGCGGCGGTCAGGCGAACGTGACCATCATCGAGCGGCTCGGCTAGGCGGTCTCCTCGACCAGCGCGGCCTTGCTCGTCGCGGGCGCGATCAGCGGCATCGCGAGGAGGACGCCCAGAGCGACGCCGACGACGACGGCCAGGATCGCGCCCCAGGCGCTCGGCTTGTTGGCCATGTTGAACACGACCGCGAGGAAGACGCCGATCGCCGAGTTGAAGACGAGGATGTCGCGTCGGTTGAACAGGTCGGCGCGCAACTCGGGACCGACGGGGCCGTCGGGCGCTTCCTCGGCAGCCTTGGTCACCCGCTTCGCGTAGCGCTCCAGGATGGTCGGCCCGATCGCCAACAGGTAGGCGATGACCGCGATGCCGCTCCAGACGAAGGGATCGCCGAAGTCGAACTTGTCCGGCGCCTTGGAGAGCCCGATGAGCCACATGCCCAGGCCTAGGAGCAGCAGGTCGAACACGCCGAAGACCGGCCCGAGCTTCAACGGCTTCACCAGGAGGCGTACCTGTCCCACGGAGTCCGCTCGATGGAGCAGATGCAGGACGAAATGCAGCGCGATGCCCAGCCCGAACGCCAAGAAGGCGACGGTGATGTGCAGGTAGAGAACGAAGTTGTACAGCACGACGACCTCCAACGGCCTCGCTCAGTCCCTACCTCTACCCCGCAACCTAGACCTGAGCCAGGCGCGTCGCTAGGGGGCTGACCCCACGGCCCAGGGTGGGATCTTCCATGGCTTGTTCCCAGGTTTCTTCACCCGCCGTTCAACCTCGGGTTCTAGCGTCCCCGCTGTGATCGAAGACCTGCGCGCATATATCGACACCTTGCGCATTGACGGGCACGCCATCGGTGAGGACCACGACGACGACCCGATTCTGATCGACCCCTCCGGGCGAGCGGTCGATACCTGGCGGGAGAACTATCCGTACGACGAGCGGATGGACCGGACCGCCTATGACCTGGAGAAGTACGACCTCCAGGTCGAGCTCCTGAAGTTCCAGAACTGGCAGCAACAGACCGGCTCGCGACACGTCATCGTGTTCGAGGGTCGTGACGCCGCGGGCAAGGGCGGCACCATCAAGCGGTTCATGGAGCACATGAACCCGCGGTATGCCCGCACCGTCGCGTTGGTGAAGCCCACCGAGCGCGAGCGAACCCAGTGGTACTTCCAGCGCTACATCCAGCACCTGCCGGCCGCGGGCGAACTCGTGCTCTTCGATCGCAGTTGGTACAACCGGGCCGGCGTCGAGCGGGTCATGGGCTTCTGCACCGACGAGGACTACGAGACCTTCATGGAGCAGGCGCCGCGCTTCGAGAAGATGCTGGTCGAGTCGGGCATCTCCGTGACGAAGTTCTGGTTCTCTGTCACGCAGTCGGAGCAAAGGACGCGTTTCATCATTCGCCAGATCGACCCGGTCCGTCAGTGGAAGCTCTCGCCGATGGATCTCGAATCCCTCGACCGGTGGGACGCGTACACCGACGCGAAGGAGGAGATGTTCGCCCGTACGGATGCGAAGGCCGCACCCTGGACGACGATCAAGTCGAACGACAAGAAGCGCGCGCGTCTCAATGCGATGCGGTACTTCCTGTCGACCGTGGACTACGAGGGGAAGAACGAGGACGTCGTCGGGATCCCCGACCCGCTGATCGTTCAGCGCGGCAAGCACGCCGTCGGCGACTAGAGGTCGTCGTCCTCGGCGAGCCCCTGTAGGTAACGGCGAGTGTTCGCACGCATCGGCAGACCCGCGAAGGTCCGGTGCAGGAAGGTGAAGGCCGACCCGTAGGACGTGACCGCGGCAACCGCATGCGTCGGCGCCTGGAACGTACTGAGGCGTACCCGGGCACCCTGGCCGACCCATCGCTCCGCCAGTGCCCGTCCGGCCTCGTAGGGGACGACGTCGTCGAGCCTGGAGTGGATGAGCAGCACGGGCATCTTCGGCGCGCGTCCGACACCCAGCCGCTGGTCGGCCACCATGGTTGCGTAGGGCTCATCGCGGAGGATGCGGGACACCGACCGTCCGTCGATGGTCAGGGTCGACGACTTCGTGAACGCGAACGTGCGCAGCGACTCGAACATGCATTGCTCGCGAAGTCGCGACACAACGTCCAGGCCGTGCTCGTTGAGGATGCCGTCAAGTGGCACGTCGTAGTCGCCGGC
>JBQCDC010000162.1:0-11117 GCA_051961575.1 Marmoricola sp. | reverse complement strand
CGACGTGGACGAGGAGCAGGACGCCTTCGACCTGGCGATCGCCCGATTCGCGCTCGAGCGCGGGGTTCCACTGCTGGCGATCTGCCGCGGGAACCAGGTGGTCAACGTCGCCCGCGGCGGTGACCTGGTCCAGGACCTCGGGGAGTCGGACCATCGCCATCTGGTCCACGAGATCAAGGTCGACGCGGACGCGACCCTCGCCGACCTCACGGGCGAGAACCCCACGATCTCCTGCTACCACCACCAGAGCCTGGGAGCGCTGGGGGACGGACTCAAGGCGGTCGCTCTGTCGGGTGACGGCGTGATCGAGGCGGTCGAGTTGGAGGACGCGACGGGCTGGTACCTCGGGATCCAATGGCATCCGGAGGACACCGCGGCCACCGATCCGCACCAAGCGGCGCTCTTCCGAGCACTCGTGGAGGCAGCGCGGGTTAGGAGCCTTGCTCCTCGACCGTGACCACCAGGTTGCGGAGGATCCGAGTGAGATCCTGCACGGCGCGTTCCGAAAGCCCGCTGACGAGCTGTGACTCGACCGTGTTGAACGCGGGGTAGAGCTTCTCCATCAGGTTGATGCCCTCGTCGGTGAGGCTGAGCAGCACCAGACGCCGGTCGTTCTCGTCGCCCTTGCGGCGGATCAGGCCACGCCCCTCAAGCGTCTTGACCACACCGGTCAGCGTGGCCTTGGAGATGTCCGCGGACTCGGCGACGTGCCGCGTCTCCATCTCCTCCCAGATCCACACGACCCACATGACCACGAACCCGGTCCAGGTGAGGTCGTGCTCGCGGAGCACCTTGTTGGTCAGCTCGGAGCGGACCGCGTTGGCCGCTCGGAAGAGCGTCGAGAGCGCATGCGCGGCCCGGAAGTCGAGGGGCAGACCACCGACGTGGTCGCTCATCGCCTTCTCGGTCTCGGCGAGCGTGTGGCGATCCGGCATGTCCCAAACCTTAGACCCCAGGGTCCCCGGAGGCGGGGAACTTGCGCGCGGCAGACGGCTCAAATAGTTCGTATCCAAACAATTTTGAAGAATTTGGCCCGAGGGCATGGTGTCGGCCGTCACATCCGGGTTATCGTACGGGTCCAAACGATTTCCAGTTAGGAGCGTCAGGTGTCAACTCCGACGGTCAACACCACCCTCCGGAAGAACGCGCTCGGCGTCAGCGCCATCGTCTTCCTCGTTCTCGCCGCGGTCGCACCGCTGACCGGCATGGTCGTGGTCGCCTCGCTCGCGATCGCGCTCGGCAACGGCGGCGGCACGCCCTTCGCGTTCTTCGCTGTGGCCGTCGTGCTGCTGCTCTTCGCTATCGGCTACGGAAAGATGTCCAGCGAGCTCGTCAACGCGGGTGGGTTCTACGCCTTCGTGGTGAAGGGCCTCGGGCGGCCGGCCGGACTCGCCGCCGGCTTCATCGCGACGCTCGGCTACAACTTCTTCGTCGTCGGCACCATCGGTACCAGCGGCTTCTTTATGTGGGTCGTCATCCAGGCGCAGACCCACTGGCACATGCAGAGCTTCTTCTCCTGGCTGTTCTGGGGTCTCGCCTCGATCTTCGTGGCCTGGCTGATGGCGTTGCGCGGCGTCGACTTCAGCTCCAAGATTCTCGGCGTCTCGCTCGTGCTGGAGACCAGCATCCTGGTCATCTTCGACGTGGCGGTGCTCTTCAAGCACGGCTACTCGTTCTCGGCGTTCTCCTGGCACTCCATCAACTCGGGCTCGCTCTCGATCGGCCTGCTGCTCGCCGCCACCGGCTTCCTCGGCTTCGAGGCCACCTCGCTGTTCAGTGAAGAAGCGAAGAACCCGCTCAAGACCGTTCCCCGCGCGACCTACACCGCCATCACGCTGATCGGCATCATCCTCGGCGTCACGACCTGGGCCGTGGTCAGCGCGATCGGCGTCAACAGCGCCCAGAAGGTAGCCGAGCAGCACGCAGCGAGTGGCGACCTGGTCTTCAGCCTCGGCAACCAGTACCTCGGCAGCTTCATGTCGGATCTGATGCAGTGGCTGCTGCTGGTCAGCCTGTTCGCCGCCATGCTCGCCTTCCACAACTCGTCGAGCCGATACCTGTTCTCCCTCGGCCGGGCCAAGATCCTGCCCAGCGTCCTCGCCACCACTGGTCACCGTGGCTCTCCCTACGTCGCCAGCACGGTCCAGGCCGGATTCGCGGTGATCGTGGCCGTGATCTTCAAGCTGTCCGGGGCTGACCCGATCGCGACCGTCGTGCCCAGCATGCTCGGCTTCGGCACGCTCGCGATCCTCGTGCTGCAGGCGCTTGCCGCGCTCGCCATCGTGGTGCACTTCCGTCGCAAGGCCGATGCGCGCATCGGCACGACGCTCATCGCGCCCGGCCTCGGTTTCATCGGCCTCTGCTACGCCGTCGTGATGGCGTTCAAGCACTTCGACATCGTGGCGGGCTCGAGCGCCAAGGCCGTGACGATGCTGCCGTGGCTGCTGGTGGTCGCGCTGGTCGGTGGCGTCGGGTACGCGGTCTACCTCCGGTCGAAGAAGCCCGCGGTCTACGAATCGCTTTCCTCCGACCTAGAGCGTTTCGACGATGAAGCGGGCACAGTAGGAGTGGAGGTAAACGCCTGATGACCCACTTCGACGAGAACGCCCTGCGCGACGCCGCGAACCAGCTCCAGGCCGAGGGCGTGGACATCGTTCGCCTCGGTTACAGCGACCTGATCGGCACCGAGCGCGGCCGCGACGTGCTGGTGAACCGGCTCGACCGCACCGTCGGTGACGGCGTGGCGTTCTGCCGCTCCGTCTACGCGACCTCGCCGATGGGCGATGTCATCGACATCGCCGGTGGCCTGTCCGACGGGCTTCCCGACATCGTCGCGTTCCCGGACCTCTCCACGCTCCGCAAGGTGCCGTGGGAGCCGGGTGTGGCGCACGCGATCGCCGACGTGTTCAACCCCGATGGCAGCCCGTCCCAGGAGAGCCCGCGCAACGTCCTGCGGCGCGTGGTCGACCGGTTCGCCGAGCTCGGCATGACGCCGATCGCGGGGCCGGAGCTCGAGTTCTATGTGATCGAGGAGGACGCCGCCAGCCCCAACGGCTTCCGTCGCTATGGCGAGGCCACCGGCAACGTCTACGTCTCCGGGCTCAAGGGTGACCCCGAGAATCTCCTGCTCGCCTCACTTCGCGACTTGGCCGCCTACGACATCGACGTCGTGGCCGCCAACCACGAGTTCTCGAGCGGCCAGTTCGAGATCAACCTCTGGCACTCCGACGCTCTCGACGCCGCCGACCGCGCGTTCCGCTTCAAGACCGCGGTCCAGGAGCTGGCTCGTCGCCAGGGCAAGACGGCCACGTTCATGGCCAAGCCGTTCAACGATGAGGGTGGGTCGGGCTTCCACATCCACTTCAGCACCGTGGACGACGAGGGCAAGCCGCTCTTCGACGACGCCGTGGGTGAGGACGGCCTGTCCGATGTGGCACGGTCCGCGATCGCCGGCGTCCTGGCGCATGCGCCAGCCCTGGCCGCGATGTGCAACCCGACCATCAACTCCTACAAGCGCTTCGGCCCGGACACGCTGGCGCCCTGGCTGATCGACTGGGGTCTGGACAACCGCAGCGCGATGATCCGGATCCCACCCGAGCGCGGCCGCGCGTCGCGCATGGAGCTGCGTTTGGGTGACGCCTCGGCGAACCCGTACCTGGCCATCGCCGGCCTCCTCGGTGCCGCCTACCTCGGCATCCGCGACAAGCTGACGCCACCGGCCAAGCTCGAGGGCTATGGCTATGACACGTCCAAGGCCGACAAGCTTCCCGACAATCTGGGCGCCGCGCTCGACGCCCTCGAGGCCGACGCCGACCTGACCGAGCTCCTCGGGCCGGCGTTCGTGGAGACCTTCGTCGCCTACAAGCGCAACGAGCTCGAGCGCTTCAGCCACTGGATCACGGACTGGGAGTTCCGCGAGTACGCCTACCACCTCTAGGTCGGTCTGCGAGAGAGAAAGGATGACGATGGCAACCCAGACCATCGTGAGGGAGTACGAGGCCGAGCTGGAGGTTCTGGAGGCGCATGTCGCCGCTGACGACGTGGTCGCGCTGACGCTGGTCCACCCCGACGGCGAGGACCTTCCGCCCTGGACGCCCGGCGCCCACATCGACCTCATCCTCGGCGACGACGTCGTACGGCAGTACTCGCTGTGCGGCAGTCCTGCGGAGCCGAACCGATGGCGGGTCGGCGTGCTCAAGACGCCGGACAGTCGCGGCGGCTCCAAGGCCGTGCACTCGCTGGAGGTGGGTGCCAAGGTCCGCGTACGCGGTCCGCGCAACCACTTCCCGTTCGTGTCCGCGAAGCGCTACCTGTTCGTGGCCGGTGGCATCGGGATCACCCCGTTGCTTCCGATGATCGCCGAGGCCGACGCCGCCGGCGCCGACTGGCGCCTGGTCTATGGAGGTCGCACGCGAGGGTCGATGGCGTTCGTCGACGAGCTGGCCGGCTACGGTGATCGCGTAGTACTGATGCCGCAGGACGAGGCCGGGATGCCCGACCTCGATGCCCTGCTCGGAACGCCTGAGGACGACACGCTCGTCTACACCTGCGGGCCCACCGGCCTCCTCGATGCGATCGAGCAGCGGTGCTCATCGTGGCCTGCTGGGAGCCTTCACCTGGAGCGGTTCGCTGCAAAGGCCACCGACGACAGCGGGAACACCGAGTTCGAGCTGGTGCTGCAGAGCTCGGGGCTGACGCTCACCGTGCCGCCGGACAAGTCCATCTTCGACGTCTGCAAGGAGGCCGGTGTCTCCGTGGTCGGCTCGTGCCTCGAGGGCGTGTGCGGGACCTGCGAGACCGAAGTGGTCGAGGGAGACGTCGACCATCGCGATTCGGTGCTCAACGAGGAGGAGCAGGAGTCGAACGAGTACATGATGATCTGCGTATCGCGGTGCCGAGGCGCCCGGCTGACGCTGGACTTGTGAGGATCCACGATGACTCGTAGCTATCCACGCAATGCCTGGTACGCGCTCGCGTCCTCGGACAACGTCGGTCGCGAGCCGCTGGGCACCCGCGCACTCGAGCAGCCTGTCGTGCTGTTCCGGACGACCGACGGCCGGGCCGTCGCACTCGCCGACCGCGACGCCCACTGTCCGTATCCGCTGAGCCTCGGGCACCTCGACGGCGACACGATCGTGTCGGGCTACTCCGGGTTCGTCTACGACGCGTCCGGCGCCTGCGTGAGGGTGCCGACCCAGGAGCACGTGCCCTACGGAGCGGCCGTCGCCTCCTACACCGTGCGCGAGGAGGGTGGACTGGTCTGGGTGTGGCTGGGGGAGACCTCACTCGCAGGCATGCGCGCGCCCGTCGCCGTGCCGTGGCTCGAGGACCCCACCTGGGAGACCTTCGGTGGCGAGTGGGAGACGCAGGCGAACGTATTGATGCTCCACGAGAACTTCGCCGACATCACGCACGTGGCGGTCGTCGACCCGGTGATCTCGCCACCGGCCTTGTCCTCGGGCGTGGCTCCGGCGCTGGAGATCGAGCTCACCGAGACCACGGTTTCGTTCAGTCGCGACTGGCCGGCCTCGCCGATGGCCTCCTGGCAAGCCTCGGCTTCCGGCGTCTCGCCCACCGAGGCGTTTCCTCAGCGCGAGGAGGGTGCCTTCCTGTCGCCCGGGCTCTGGGCGGACCGATGGGACTTCGTCCTACCCGACGGAACCCAGTCGTTCCGCTTCACCCACGCCGTCACTCCGGTTGACGACCGCACCACGCGACACATCTGGCGTGTGAGCCGGAACTTCGCGCTCGGTGAGGGCGTGACCGCGCAGTTCTACCCGATCTTCGAGGCCTATTACCTGCGGGTGCGGGAGATCCTCGAGACGATGCAGGCGGTGGTCGACCGCGATGGGGCTGGGCAGAACGTCTATGTGGCAGCCGATCGCGCCGCGGTTCAGGTACGGAAGATCATGCGGCGCCTGGTCGCCGACGAAGGCTGACACGCACGCGGTAGATGAACGTCAGGTAAATCTTGGTCTGACACCGTGACACGGTGTCGCACTCAAGCGTTGAGGGGCGTACGGGGTCCTTCGAAGCTTGTAGGAGTGACGGGTGCGAGTAGTAGGGCATCCCGCAGTACTCACCATGGTGCTGATCGGTCTTCTGATGTGGGCTTGGTCGATTGTGGACGTCGTCCCCGAGTGGCAATGGCTCGTGTGGATTGCGGCATTCCTCGGGATTGCCGCCCTCGTGGCGCGAGTGGAGCGGTCGCACAAGCCGCGCCGCACTTCTCGCCGGATCGCCGGTTCGCGCTAGACGCGCTTCCGGCCGCCGAGCCAAGCGACCACCAGCCCGACCACCACGATCAGTGGTCCAGCGATGGACCAGGTCGTCGTGTTGCTCATGGAGCTGCCCTTCAGCACCCCGAAGCCCTGAAGGCTGAATACCGCTCCCATGACCGCGATGACCAAACCGGCGATCACCAACGTGATGTTGCGCATCTCGTACCTCCGTCGACGCTTCAACGGTAGCCCCGGCACCCCGCGCCGCGGCGGCATTCAGGTCTGTCGAATGACGGAGGCCCCGGATCGAATCGCCTTGGGGATCTCGGCCACGCGGTCGACGGCGGCGAGCAGAGCATCGACCTGATCCGTCGCCGACGTATCCAGTTCCACGCCGTAGCTGATCCCGGTCGAGCTCCACGTGTCGGTGTCGAAGGCGCCGCCGGCCGTGACGCGCACACCTCCGAGCTCGACACCGAGGCCTTCCGCTTCGCGGTAGACGTCGTTGAGTACGCAGCCCGCGACCGCAAGATGGAGCAGGTGCGCGCCCGTGAACGTGGCCTCGACCGTGACCCCTGCGTCGGTCCAGCGGTGGGGGAAGGTTACGGCATCGGCATCCGTCGATCGGAGCGAGCCCGCCGCAGCGACCACCTCGAATTCAGCCATGCACTCGATGGTGGCAGATGAGGCGCTTTTGACGCCTCAGTGAGTCGTCACCTTCACCGGCAACGTCTTGATCCCATTCACGAAGTTGCTCCGAACCCGCCTCACATCGCCGTTGAGCTCCACGGTCTTCAACCGAGGAATGAGCTCCTCGAACATCAACCGGATCTCCATCCGAGCAAGGTTGTTGCCCAGGCACAGGTGCGGGCTGCCCTTGCCGAACGTGACGTGGTCGATGTTCTCGCGCGTGACGTCGAAGTTGTACGGGTCCTTGAAGACCTCCTCGTCGCGGTTGCCGGAGGCGAACCACATGACGACCTTGTCGCCCTCCTTGATGTCCTTGCCCCCCAGCGACACGTCGCGTGTTGCCGTTCGTCGGAAGTGGTAGACCGGCGAGGCCCAACGGAGCATTTCCTCGACCGCGTTCGGGATGAGTTCCGGCTTCTCCTGGAGCAATGCGAGCTGGTCGGGGTTCTGCAGCAACGCGAGCATCGAGTGGCTGATGGTGTGGCGGGTGGTCTCGTTGCCGGCGACGACGAGCAGCAGGAAGTAGTTGTCGTAGTCGGTGGCCGACATGGCTTGGCCGTCCTCGGGAATCTTGTTCACGAGCATGCTCACCAGGTCCGCGCCCGAGCCGCCGCGCCGCTCGGCGGCCAGCTTGCGGCCGTAGTCGAAGACCTCCTGCGAGACAGGGGAGCGGAACGGTAGGTGCTTGTACTTCTCGCTCTCCGGGTCACTGATCAGCACGTGCGCGTACTCCGGGTCCGAGAATCCGATGATCTCGTTGCCCCAGTCGATGAGCTGGCCGGTCTTCTCCTGGGGCACATCGAGCAGCCGCGCCAGCACCTGGATCGGGAAGTCCGCACTGATCTTCTTCACGAAGTCGAATTCCGACTCCTTCAGTGCCGCGTCGACGGTCGTCTTCGTCAGATCGCGGAGGAAGTCCTCGTAGCTGCGCAGCAGGTTCGGGCGGGTGAACTCACGCGCGATCAGCTTGCGTAGCGCACGGTGCCGCGTGCCGTCGGTCTCGAGGATGGAGCGACGGATGTCGAGCAGGTCGTCGTCGACCTCCTCGAGGTTCACAAACTTGGTGGACGTGAACGTCTCGGCGTCCTTGTCGACCTCGACGATGTCAGCGTGACGGGTGACCGCCCAGAAGCCCTTGCCGCCGTCGTGCTCGGGCTGGAAGTGCACCGGGTCCTCGTTGCGCAGGGTGTCGAACATTCCCCAGGCCTCGTTCGTCACGAACCTGTCGGGATCGGCGAGGTCGACCTGATCCAGGGGTACGTATGCCGGCTTCTCCACGGTGATCTCCATCCAATCGGTCGCTTGATCACAAGATCGTTCGTATCCAAACAATATATATGACTTGGATCACGCGCAAGGGTAGAAATTGAGGGCGACGATGGATATCGTATGGATACGAACGATCTTCTGGGCGTCCCGCACGAGTGCGCCCGACGACAGCGCGATGACATGGAGCTGAGGCAGAACGTATGACTGACAAGCAGGGGTTCTTCTACCCGCGAACGGCGACCGGCCAGTCGTCCCTGATCCCTTCGCCGCCTTGGTACTACTCGGGTGATCTGCTCACCGTCGAGTACCGCACGGACCCGGCGAACGTGGAGGCACTGCTGCCTGCTCCGCTGGAACTCGCGCCGGAGGACCCGGGCGCCGTGGCGCTGATCTGGGCCGACTGGCAGTCCTGCTCCAGCAGTCGCGAGGAGCTGCTCGACCCGGTGCGGTCCCAGTACAAGGAGGCATTCGTCGTCGTTCGCTGCGCCTACCAGGGCATCACCTACTCGCGCTGTGTCTTCATCTGGGTCGACAAGGACTTCGCGATCGCCCGCGGCATGCACCAGGGCTACCCGAAGAAGCTCGGCTCGATGTGGCAGTCGCGTCCGCACGTCTTCGGTCACGCGGCTCCGCAGATCGCTGCCGGAGGAGTCTTCGGAGCGACGCTCGCCGCGGGCGACCGTCGCCTCGCTCAGGCGGTGCTGACACTCCGCGAGGAGTCGGAGACCAACGGCTTCGTGAACGGCCACCCGATGGCCCACCACCGCGTGTACCCCGGCATTCAGAAGGGTGCGTCCGACGCGTACTCCGAGCTGATCTCCTCAGGCGCCAGCTCCTTCGAGGGCGGTCAGGCGTGGACCGGCGACGTCGAGCTCGAGCTGTTCGAGTCGCCCACCGAGGAGCTCGCGAACCTCAAGGTTGAGGAGATCATCGGCGGCTACTACCGGCAGGTCGGTGTCGTCTGGGACGGCGGCCAGACCCTGGCGACCCTGAGCGGCGGTGCCCAGTGACCTACATCGTCGACGTCGAGGGCGTGCCCGTCGACACCCGGCACTGGATCGGGGGAGAGCGAGTCGCCTCGGCGAGCACCTTCACCGACATCTCGCCCATCGACGAGTCGGTCATCGCTGAGGTCTCGGCAGGCACGGCCGCCGAGGTCGATGCCGCCGTCGCTGCGGCGCGTGCCGCCTTCCCGGCCTGGGCGGCGCTGCCGGTTGCTGAGCGCAGCGCGATCCTGCGGCGCGTGGCGGAAGGAGTCGAGGCCCGCGTCGAGGACCTGTCCAAGGTCGAGACCCGCGACAACGGCTCGCTGATCCGTAGTCACCGGCGCGGCGTCATGCCCCGCGTGGCGACGAACTTCCGCTCGTTCGCGGACTTCGCCGAGCAACAGCTCGGGCATCCCGACATGGAGGTGCCGGGACGCGGCCATCGCGAGCGTGTGACCTACGACCCAGCCGGCGTCGTCGCGATCATCACGCCGTGGAACGCGCCGCTCATGCTGGCGACGTGGCGCATCGGCCCGGCGCTCGCGGCGGGCAACACCGTCGTCGTGAAGCCGCCGGAGTGGGCGCCGCTCACCGCGAGCCTGCTGGCCGACATCATGCACGAGGCCGGCGTGCCGGCTGGCGTCTTCAACGTCGTCCAGGGCACGGGCGCCGAGGCCGGCGCGCCGCTTACCGCACATCCCGGCATCAACCGCCTCGCCTTCACCGGATCCGTGCCGACGGCGGGCGTGATCGCCAAGGCTGCGGCCATGAACATCGTGCCGCTGTCCTATGAGCTCGGCGGGAAGTCGCCACTGCTCGTCTTCGAGGACGCGGACCTGGATCTCGCCGTCGAGATCGCCGTCGAACAGTTCGACAACGCGGGCCAGGTCTGCCTCAAGGCAGCCCGGATGTACGTGCACTCCTCGATCGCCGATGAGTTCACCCGCCGAGTGGTGGAGGGCGCCTCGAACCTCCGTCAGGGCGACCCGCGCGACGAAGCCACGGACGTCTCCGCCCTGATCTCCCGTCGCCACTTCGACCAGATCTCCGGTTTCGTGGAGAGGGCCCTCGCCGATGGCGCAGAACCGCTGCTCGGAGGCGGTCCCAACGAGGACCTCGGCGGTCTGTACTACCGCCCGACGATCCTCGTGGGCGCCAAGCCCGACTCGGAGATCATGACCGAGGAGGTCTTCGGTCCCGTCGTCACGATCGACACCTTCGAGACTGAGGAGGAGGCCGTCGCCAAGGCGAACGACAGTCGCTTCGGCCTGGCCGCCACCGTGGTCACCTGCAACAAGGACCGCGCCGAGCGGGTCTCGGCCCAGCTCGACGCCGGCACCGTCTGGGTGAACTGCTTCTTCGTGCGGGACCTCAACGCGCCCTTCGGCGGCAACGGCAAGTCGGGAATCGGCCGCGAGGGCGGCATCTGGTCCTTCGACTTCTACACCGACATCAAGAACAGTGTGTTCAGCCCTGAGGGCTGGGAGGGAGACACCCATGGGTGAGGTTGTCGGCGCCGGGCTCATCGCCCACGTGCCCACCATCGTGCTGCCGGAGGAGATCCGCCGGGAGCTCAACAACGGCAACGAGACCACGCTGGTCACCGGCTTGCAGCAGTTGCGTCGCGAGGTCTTCGACACCCTCGACTACGACACGGTCGTGGTCCTCGACTCGCACTGGGCGACCACCGTCGAGTTCGTGGTCACGGCACAGGAGCGGCGGAGCGGGCTGTTCACCTCCGAGGAGCTTCCCCGCGGGATGAGTCAGCGCCCGTACGACTTTCCTGGCGACCCCGATCTTGCCCACCTCGTCGCGAGCAAGGCCGCCGAGCACGGGACCTGGATCACCGCGATCGAGGACGACCACCTGCCGATCTTCTACGCGACCACCAACGTGTGGGAGTACCTGGGCCAAGGAACCGGCAAGCGCTGGATCTCGATCGGCGTCTGCC
>JBQCDC010000161.1:0-3568 GCA_051961575.1 Marmoricola sp. | reverse complement strand
AGCACTCCGAGCCAGACGATCGCAGTCGTGTGGCCGTCGTAGATGAAGAAGGGGTTCGTGGGCGACGCTCCTGAGGGATGTGTGTTCATCCAGTGACGCAGGTTGTCGAACATCCCGCGGAAGACCGTGATCCACAGCGGGGCGAGCAACGCAGCGAAGAGAGCGCCGGAGATGAGGACGTCGAGCAGCGCGGCTCCCACCCGGCTGCCCCACGAGGCGAGGGGTCGCCCGTCGGGCGTCGTCCGCGTGCGAGGCGCCGGTGCGCCGAAGGGTGCGGCCGTCGGCGCTGCCGCGGCCCGGTGCTCGGTCCATTGCTGGCCGTCGAAATAGCGCAGCTCACCGTGCGTTCCGGTCGGATCCGGATACCAGCCAGGTGCCGCCTTCATGGGGTCTTCCACGCCGAGAGGGTGTCACGGTTCCCTGTGGGCTTCGAACGAACCGTCGGAAAAGCGACGGAAATCTATTTCCCCGGCCCACTTGTCATTCAGATACGGGTAACCAATACCATTGTGACGCGTTATTCTGCTGTCGGGGCGACTGCTAGGTCGCCTGAGGGAGATTCGCGGGTTCACCCGCGCTGGAGGATCACATGAAGAAGTTCGCTGCTGCGCTGACCGCAGCGCTTTTGGCGCTGCTGGGGTTCACGGCGTTCGCGCCTTCCGCCAGCGCGTACCCGCCCCCGACTCTGTACCTGACGCTCAGCACCAACCGCGTCGTGTCGGGCCACACCTTCGAGGCGACCGCCCACGCGACCGTCAACTGCGACAAGATCACGTTGCGTTGGAACGGTGTCATGGCCTCGGCTACGGGCTCGACCGTGAAGCACCGTTACAAGGCGCCCATCGTGTCCTCGACCGTCGTGATCACCGCGCACGCCACCTGCACGTACACGACCACGTCGGGTGCCGCGGGTGCTGCGATCTCCGCGAAGACGAACACGCTGTACGCAGAGGCTGACGTGACGGTCGTTCCGGCTCACAGCAAGGGCGGCAAGCTGCCCAACACCGGTGGTCCCAGCATCGGTTGGCTGATCGGTGGCATCGCGGCCCTGCTCGCGGGTGCCGGTGCGATGTTCGCTGGTCGCCGCCGCCACACGGGTGTCGCCTCGAACTGAATTAGTTCTGTTTAGGTTTGCGAACGCGTCAGGTGAGTTTCTCCCTGGCGCGTTTGCATGCCCTCTTCACCCGTCGCCGGATCGCAATTGCGATCGGAACTCTGGTCTTCGTTGCGGTCGTTGCCTTTCTCGTTGAGGCGGTGCTTGCCGCCTACGCCATGAATGCGGCGCGCAAGGACGGCGACGCCGTTGCCGCCGCACTGACGGCGGGCGATCTTCCCGGCGCCAAGGCGGCCGCGGCCAAGTTGGAGAAGGACGCGGCTCGAGCGCATTCGCTCACCAACGACCCGCTGTGGTGGATGGGTTCCAACGTCCCGTTCCTCGGCGACAACGTATCCGCGATCCAGGACTCGGCCACGGCCCTCAACGCCATCGCGAACAGCAGCCTTCCGGTACTTCTGCACCTTGCCGACGAGGTGCAGAACGGGACCTTGCGTCCGCACAACGGCCGCATCTCGCCGGAGGCGATCGCGCAGCTCGCCCCGGAGGTCCGTCGGGCCGCGAACGCCCTCGACGGCCCGGCCACCGCCGTGGAGAACATCAACACGTCGAATCTGCTGCCACCGCTCGACTCCCTGATGGGTCAGGTCCAGGAGCGCATCACCCAGGCCAAGGTCGCGATCGACGCGGCAGCCAACGGCTTCGAGGTGCTGCCCACCGTGCTGGGTGGACACGGGCCGCGCACCTATCTGTTGCTGGTGCAGAACCCGTCGGAGATCCGCTCGTCTGGTGGTCTCCCCGGAACGTGGGCGCTCATCCACGCCAACAACGGCCGACTTCGGATGACGTCGACCAGCTTCCTCTACCAGTTGCAGCAGAAGACGAATCCGATCCCGCTGACGTCGGATGAGGTCGCGCTCTTCGGTAGCGGATTCGGGCTCTCGCCCAACGACATCACGGGCACGCCCGACTTCCCCCGAGCCGCCCAGATCGCCGTAGCGATCGAGAAGCGGCGGGGCGTCAACGTCAGCGCGGTGTTCTCGGTCGATCCGATCGCGCTGGCCTACGTGCTGTCGGGAACGGGTCCGGTGGCGCTCAAGCCCGGAGCGCTGCTGACCGCGACGAACGCGGTGCCGTTCCTCATGAACCAGATCTACCTGCAGGACGACCCGGGTACGCAGAACTCGATGTTCTCGCTCGCCGCGCACAAGACCTTCGATGCCCTCGTCGCCGGCCAGGGCAACCAGGTGAACGCGATCCGCGGTCTGGTGCAGGCGGTGCTGCGGCATCGGGTGTTCGCGTGGTCGGGAGACCCGTCGCTGGCCAAAGTCATCAACGCCGAAAGTCTGAGCGGTGCCTTCCCCGCCGACACCGGATCGACTCCGCAGGTCGGTGTCTACCTCAACGACCAGGTGACGGGTAAGCCCGAGTATTACCTGCGGCAGGCGTCGGCGGTCACCGCCACGAGCTGCAGCAACGGCGTACAGGAGCTCCACCTGCAGTCGAGCTTCCAGTCGACGATGCCGGCGAACGCAGCGACGCTACCGATCTGGGTGGTAGGGCCCGGCACGCTCGCGCCGAAGGGCGACATCCAGATGACCATGTTCATCGCAGCTCCCTGGAAGGGCACGATCGACTCGCTGACGATCGATGGCCAACCCACCAGCGTCATGGCGAACAAGCTCAACGGACGGCAGGTCACCCTGCTTCCGATCAATCTGACGCCCGGCCAGCTCGTCACGGTGACGGCGACGCTGCACACGGGTCCTGGTCAGACCGGCGCCGGCAAGCTGACCTGGACCCCGGGCATGGGCTCGGATCCGGACCCGTCTACCTTCAAGTCCGCTTGCTAGACCAGCGGAGGAGACGCGCATGGGCATGATCCTGATGGTGCGCCACGGCCAAGCGTCGTGGGGTGCCGACGACTATGACGCTCTGTCCGACAACGGACAGGAGCAGGCCCGATTGCTCGGCTTCGCGATGGCCGCTCGGGGGATCGTCCCGACAGCCGTGGTGCACGGTGGCATGCGTCGGCATCGGGAGACGTGGGACGGCATGGCGCAGGCCGCGGGTTGGGACCTGGCTCCGATCGTCGATGAGGGCTGGGCCGAGTACGACCATGACGACGTGCTCTCCCAGGTCGCGCCGCCCGCGACCGAGGTCGAGGGCGTGATGTCGCCGCGCGAGGTGCAGACCTGGGTCGAGGCGGGTACCGACCGCTGGACCGCGGACGAGGGCACCTATCTGGAGTCGTTCGGGACCTTCGTCGACCGCGTGGATGGTGCCCTGGCCCGCACGCCGCGCGACGGCACCGTCGTCGTGGTCACCTCCGGAGGTCCGATCGCGTTGGTGACTGCTGGCCTTCTGGCCGATGGGCACGAGCGCACCGCGCTGTGGAAGCGGCTGAACATCGTGTGCGCCAACACCGGGGTCACGCGGGTGATCGCCGGACGCCGCGGGTTGAGCCTGGTGACGTTCAACGAGGACACCCACTTCGACGCCCACCCGAAGCTG
>JBQCDC010000160.1:0-3538 GCA_051961575.1 Marmoricola sp. | reverse complement strand
CCCGGCGAGGCCAACGAGATCCGCCGCTACGTCGAGGAGCATTGCGCGCACCTGCCCGAGGAGGACCTCGAGATCCTCGGCTATGCCGAGTTCGCCGACGCGCTCAGCCGCGGTGTGGCCGCCCACCACGCCGGCATGCTTCCGGCGTTCAAGGAGTGTGTCGAGGAGCTCTTCGTGCGTGGCATGTGCCGTGTGGTCTTCGCGACCGAGACCCTGGCACTCGGCATCAACATGCCGGCTCGATCGGTGGTGATCGAGAAGCTGACCAAGTGGAACGGCGACACGCACGCCGACATCACGCCGGGGGAGTACACCCAGCTGACCGGACGAGCCGGGCGCCGTGGGATCGACGTCGAAGGTCACGCCGTCGTGCTGTGGCAACCGGGAGTGGACCCCAAGGAGGTCGCGGGGCTGGCGTCGACGCGTACGTATCCGCTGCGCTCGTCGTTCAAGCCGACCTACAACATGGCGGTCAACCTCGTGCACCAGTTCGGACGTGAGCGCGCCCGCACCTTGCTCGAGTCCTCGTTCGCCCAGTTCCAGGCCGACCGCGCGGTGGTCGGCCTGGCCGCGCAACTGCGCAAGTCCGACGACGCGCTCGACGGATACGCCGAGGCCGCCACCTGCGACCGCGGCGACTTCATGGAGTACGCGCGCCTGAGGCGCGAGTTGTCCGACATCGAGTCGCGCGAGGTGAAGCTACGCCGCGAACAGGGGCGCGCCGAGGTGTCGATGTCGCTCGAGGCGCTCCGCCCGGGCGACATCATCATGGTTCCGAATGGCCGCTACGCCGGCTATGCGCTGGTGCTCGATGGCGGCAACCGGGCCGATCGCGAGGGCCCGCGGCCGTTCGTTCTGACGGTTGACCGGCAAGCGCGCCGACTCAGCGTGGTCGACTTCAACGAGCCGGTCGAGTCACTTGGCGTGATCCGGATCCCGAAGGGGTTCTCCGCTCGTAACCCCCAGATGCGCCGTGACCTGGTGTCGACCCTGCGCAACAAGACCCACGGCTTCGCCCCACCTAGGGAGGTTGAGGAGCGCTCGAAGAGCGCGTCACGAAACCGTCGCGACCCCATCACGGACCAACGCATCGCCGACATCCGCGCTGAGCTGAAGGCCCACCCCTGCCACGACTGCCCCGACCGTGAGGACCACGCCCGGTGGGCCGAGCGGTGGTTCAAGCTGGACCGGGACGCCGCCGTACTGCGCAAGCGGATCGAGCAGCGGACGAACAGCATCGCGCGCCGCTTCGATCGGGTCTGCGACGTCCTAGGCGAGTTGGAGTACCTCAAGGGCGAGGAGGTCTCCGAGCGTGGCCGCCTCCTGATGGGCATCTACAACGAGCTCGACCTCGTGGTCGCCGAGTGCCTCCGACAGGGCCTGTGGGCCGATCTGGACGCCTCGGGGCTCGCCGCCGTCCTCTCCACGCTCGTGTTCGAGTCGAGGCGCGGAGACGACACCGACCCGCCGCGGCTGCCCAAGGCGGCGACCGGCGAGGCGATCGCGAAGATGCAGCGTCTGGCGCGCGATCTGGACCAGGTTGAGCGCTCGCACGGGCTCGAATCCGCGCGTGGGCTGGATGCTGGCCTCTGCTGGGCTGCCTACCGCTGGGCGGAGGGCGACGAGCTCGAGGACGTTCTCGACGTCTGCGGACTGGCGGCGGGCGACTTCGTCCGCTCGATCAAGCAGGTCCTCGATCTGGCGGGGCAGGTCGCCGATGCCGCGTCCGGGACGCCGCTGGCAAAGGTCGCCCGAGACACCAACCAGCGACTCCGCAGGGGAGTAGTCGCCTACTCGACGATGCTCGAGTAACCGGAGGTTGAGGAGCGCCCGAAGGGCGCGTCACGAAACCGGATCACCCGGCCAGCACCTCAAGCACACGCTCCAACGACGACCCAAGACCCCAGCGCTCGTCGAGTGCAGCCAGAGCAGCCGGGTCGGCAGGACCCGTCGGGCGGGCGAGGCTCGGCAAGGCGAGATCAAGGTGACGACGCACGGCCACAACCTCCGGAGCGACGGCCAGATAGTCGACGGCATCGAGGATCTTCCGCCGCGGTCCCGGCGCCATACCCGACTCCGGGTCGTGCGCCGCGTCGAGGATCCCCTCGAGCGTTCCGTACTTGAGCAGCAGCTGCGCCGCGGTCTTCTCCCCGACACCAGCCACACCCGGCAGCCCGTCGGACGCGTCTCCTCGCATCGTCGCGAAGTCGGCGTACTGGCTCGGCAGGACTGAGTACTTCGAGACCACGACCTCGTCAGTGATGCGCTCGTGCCGAGCGACGCCGCGCGCGGTGTACAGCACCCGAACGCCGGTGGCGTCGTCAACCAACTGGAAGAGGTCACGGTCGCCGGTGACGATGTCGACGGGCATCCCGGCATCGGTCGCCAGAGTCCCGATGACGTCGTCGGCCTCGTGGTCGCCACCGCCGACGACGGCGATGCCGATCGCCTCGAGCACCGCGCGGATCACCGGAATCTGCAGCTCCAGCGGGTCCGGCACTTCTTCGATGTCACCGTCAGGCCGAGCCTCGAGGACCCGGTGCTGCTTGTAGCTCGGAATGAGGGCCACGCGCCAGGTCGGCCGCCAGTTGTCGTCCCAGCAGCAGACCACCTCGGTCGGCTCGTACTCCTCGACCAGGCGCGCGATGAAGTCCAGCAGCCCGCGCACCGCGTTCACGGGCTCACCAGCGGGGGAGCGCATGGTGTCCGGAACACCGAAGAACGCTCGGAAATACAACGAGGCGGTGTCGAGCAGGAGGCGGCGGTCGGGGCGGTCTGCCATGCAGCGACCGTAGCGGATTCCCTTCAGCAAGCCTGCGTATCATGCGCGAATGCGCTTCCCCGCCCCAGGCAGTCGAATGATCGTCGTCATTCCGACGTACAACGAGGCGGAGAACATCCGGCTGATCATCGATCGCCTCCGCGCCGCCCAGCCCGGCATCGACGTCCTCGTGGTGGACGACGGCTCACCTGACGGCACCGGAGCCATCGCGGACGAGTACGCGGCTCGCGACTCAGCGGTCCACGTTGTCCACCGGACCGCCAAGGAGGGTCTCGGCGCCGCCTACCTCGAGGGCTTCGCCTGGTGCCTGGACCGCGGCTACGACGTGATCGGCGAGATGGATGCCGATGGGTCTCACCAGCCCGAGCAGCTCTATCGGCTCGTCGACGCTCTGGTGGGCGCGGACCTCGTGATCGGGTCTCGCTACGTACCGGGCGGGTCGGTCGTCAACTGGCCGCTGCGGCGTAAGTGGCTGTCGAAGGGCGGCAACACCTACATCCGTGCCCTGTTGGGCGTGAAGATCCACGACGTCACGGCCGGGTACCGGCTCTTCCACCGCGACACGCTTCTCGCCATCGACCTGGCCAACGTCGAGTCGACGGGCTACGTCTTCCAGGCGGATCTGGCCTACCGGACCCTCCAGGCCGGGCTCACGGTGCGCGAGGTCCCCATCGAGTTCATCGAGCGCGAGCGCGGCAAGTCGAAGATGTCGGCCGACGTCGCGACCGAGTCCCTGCGCCTGATCACCGAGTGGGG